>WYEI01000214.1 GCA_009903905.1 Pyrobaculum sp.
CGACTTAAAAATACAGAAATACACCTACTGCCTAAAACTCGGCTTCCAGAAGTGCAAACCCTCCGACAAACTAATCGCGGAAGTCGCAGGCTCGATATACAAAGTCAACAAAACCCTCCTCACCAAGCTCTTCGCCAAAGGAGCCCTCCCCAAGCTGGGCTGACATATCACCCAAATAAAACAAACCCACTGTTAATAACACGCGCAAACCATACAACATCCCACGTCTCCCCACCGCCCCCAGGCCCAGCCCCAGGGGCCCCACCCCTGCGGGCACGGGGGATAAGCCGGCGGCGCTGGACGGGCCCACCCGCCCGGCGCTACCGGCCAAATCGGCGCCGACGGTCGGGAGACGTGGGACTTCTATATACAGCTTTTAACGAAGCGGGTAACGGCCTCCGCGATTTTTCTAAGTTGCTCCTCTGTCTGCGGCGAGTGGCCCATCCCCGGCACCTCCACAACCTCCAGGGGGAAGTTAAACTTATCTGAGAGCCCCGCCAAGATGTCAATATGCGTCCTAGGGACCACGTGGTCCTCCGAACCTCTTATGTAGAGCACAGGAGGCATGTTGCTACCTATGTAGCGGGAGGGCGAGGTGAGCTCCAGCTTACTGCCGAGAGAGGCCAGGTGGTTCGCCAGCTTCCTGAGGTATGGGTCGTCCGACTGGAGGAGGTACTGCAGCTGCAGCCTCCGGTCCACCGGCGCGGCCACAGCCACCACGCACTTCACAGAGCCGGGGTTCCTCGCCGCGAGAAGCAGAGCCACCGTGCCCCCCATGCTGTGACCCGCAGCCACCTCCACCGGCAGCTCCCTCAAACCCGCCTCGTAGCCGTCCTCCACGTCTCTAAAGGTGGGAGCCGCCACCTCAAACCCCGCCTCCAAGAGGGGCTGAGTCAGCCACTGGATGTTCTGGGGAGAACTTCTATACCCATGAAACGCCACGGCCTTAGGCATAGGAGGGGTGACTCCCCACTTTAAATACGTTCCCAGCGATAGACGCAGAACAGCTCCCAACGTGTCGGCAATATTTATATATAGTGACGTAGGTGCGTATATGCGTCTTGAGGTCAAGATAAGCGGACTCCCCCGGGACAAGAGAAACATCCTGGTGCTGTCCTGCCCCGAGCCGTCGCTGGCGGGGGTCGTGGCTGTGGAGTACCTCATCGACGCCTTGAATATGGAAGAGATCGGCGCCATAAGGATAACCGAGATGCCCCCCATCATCGCGGTGGTAAACGGCGCCGCCAAGCTACCACACAGAATCTTCTACTCCCGGCAGACAGGCGTCGTGGCCGTAAGGCAACACGTGCCAATCCCCCCGCAGATATACGCCGAGTTCATCCACAAGGTCCTGGACTGGGCAGAGGAGAATAAGGTAAAGCTGGTGGCCTGCCTATCCGCCATGCCCGCCGTGGGGGACAAGGAAAGCGACAAGGTGTACTTCGTCACCGAGGAGGAGCTGGTGGAGAAGTTCAAACAATACGGCTTCGAGCCCATAAAAGAAGCCACAGTGGCGGGGCTGGAGGGCGCCTATCTAGACGCGGTGCTTGACAGAAGCATAGACGGCGTCCTCCTAATCGCCGAATCCAAGCTACTCACCGCCATCAAAAGACTCGTAGACAGCGGCAAAGTCGCAAGCCACAGAGACGTCATGCTCATACTAAACGACCTCGTCGGCCGCGTAGGCCCCGACGTCGGCGCCGCCCTCAAGCTAGTAGACGCCGTCGCCAAACTCGCCGAAACCCAAATAGACACCTCAAAACTCCAAGAACACGCCTCCAAATACGCATTCCTCGTAGAAAAAAACATAGAGGCGCTGTTCAAACCACCCGCCGAAGCAGTCGCCCAGACAAGAAAAGAAATACCACTAGTATTCTGAACACCAGGCCACAAAGCGCAGGCGCTATACATTCACCGGCCCGTCCCCCCGAGCCGCCTCGCTACGGCGGCTGCGAGCTCTATACAGTGCATGTAGCATACGACCCCTATCCTGCCGCCGCTTCTGCGGCAAGTCTCTTGGCGTCTGCCTCCTATCCCAGGAGCATCAGCCGCGTTTTGACAAGCGCCGCTAAAAGTAATCGTATAATCGGCGTGTCTGTCGATTGGAGCTGGAGCTTGTTGTTGCGCAGATATACGTTGTAGTTAACGTCGGCGCCGCCCCTCCACAGCGGCCTTGAGCGGATCATCACCTCCCCCTCCATCTAGTGCGCCTCCACGCCCGCTGCTCAAGAAGCTGTTTGACGAAGGTGGCCTTCCCGGCGCCGGGCGGCCCCACCACGACCACAGACCCCAGCCGCCTCCTCAGCCCTAAGCTCGTAGAGACGGCGGAAAAGCAAGACCACAAAACTACACGGAGACATGGTAAAAAGATTACGCCAACGACCAGCCCCTCACCCCGCCGGGGAGGCGCTTTCAGTCGAATAAAACATACGTCTCGTCCTCAGAGACGTCAGGCCGATTGACGCGGCTGAGCGCAATCGGCGCGGGGGGTCTAACCTGTGTCGGCCAGCAACGGGAAGCAGAACAGGTAACGGCGGCCGGAGACTTTTTGTCAACGCCGTACAGGTACATGCACAAACTCTCAGCGAAGTTTTACACAGCAGTGGCGGCGGTCATTGCACACGTCAAGACTCTGCCAGAGATAGCTGGCGAAACTGTGGCGACTAAAAGCGCCCTTTGGTCTCGGGCTTGAGGAGACTGAGACACCTGCCTGAAGACGGGGCACTAGCTCAGGCTTAGAATTTTTAACACCTAAAGTAATACAATACGTGAACGCTGCGTTAGACGCTTATAAGGCTGATCTGATTCGGTATGTACTGCGGCGTGGGCCCATGGCCCGCACCAAGCTCATGAAGCTTCTGTTCCTCATCGACAGGGAGCTACATCGGAGGTTTGGCGCCGCGGCGTTCCGCTGGAAGATGTATAAATACGGCTCCTTCTCCCGCGAGGTACTGGACGTCCTCGACGACATGGAGATAGACGGCTTCGTGGTGGCTAAGGTGACCGACGACGCCATAATCTACGAACTCGCCTCAACCGCTCCCGCCGAGCTTCTGCCGGAGGTGAAGAAGGTTGCAGACCATACCCTCGAGACGTGGGCGCGCAGAAGCCTCGACGACCTCCTCACATATGTATTCAACCTAGAGGAGGTGAAGGAGGCATGGTTGGGGAAGCCGCTGTTAGGCATGGCCAGGAAGCCGCTGTTGCGGTAGGACTCGGCGCCCTCGCCGAGGAGGTATACTCGACACAATGTGTCAACGAACTCATCCAGCCGTACCGAAGGTTGCAGGAGCTCAGACGGAGGATACTGCAGGAGGTTGAGGAGAAAACGGGGGAGGACGTTGCCGAAGTAATCCCCAACATCGCTACAGCAATACGGCGGTACGCGACGGAGATAGAGGAGGCCCTGGCGGAGCTCAGGCAGCTAGGCGCAGACCCCGTGAAGGCCGGTCTCGAAAGCGTCGTGGAGGAGTACGCCGAAGTCCTGCGGCTAGACATACCGGTCGGCGGCGGCAAAGCTCTAGAGGACCTCCTCTACGAAAGCCGAGACGAGGTCTTGGACAAGCTCCACGAGATAATGATGGCGCTGTACATGGAATACATAGAGATAAACGAGACATGCGGCCGCGAGTGTCCGCCGGAGGCGGCCCAGAAGCTGGAAAAACTAGCGACGCTGGAGCTAGCCACATACATCATCTACAAGCTATTCCAAAAACAGAAAATCGACAAGAAAACCGCCGTTGCAACACTTAACAAAATAGTGGACGAGATACTCTCTTGATTATCAAATTTCTAAACTATAGACGCCAAGCCGCCTGCTGTCCATTGCATATAAGCTGGCAGAGGCTTGTTGTGAAAAGCCGCAGTGATACGCAGAAAGATGGTTGTTAAGGCTGAAACGCCGTGTCAAGAGACCGGGGCTAGAGAAGTGGCTATACCCATGGCGCCGAGATCAAGCATTTTTGAGACCCGTAGCCTCGGGGAGGCTCAGCCGCTGGAGGCGCCGCTAGAAGTGGAGGTAGTACAGCTTCAACAGAGCCATCCTGCACTCCTCGCTGTTTAAGTCGCCGCAGTTCTCATAGACGGCGCGGAAAAGCCGCCGAGCCAGGGGCTCTCCATACGCCGCAGAGCCCCACAGGCCGTGTAGTCTAACCGCGTCGACCTTCCCCTCCACAGCTGCCAGCAACATGAAGGCGAGCCGCGTCCGAAAGTCTCCAGGCGCCAGAACCTGCACTAGGGTTTCCCCATCCACCTTATCTAGCAATGGGCGGGTCTCTGGCACTATCTTCCCTATACATGATCTCAACAGCTTGATAAACTCTTGAACACCTGTAGCGGGTGCCACAGAGTCAACGTGGTCTTTCGCCTCGGAGAATAGGCCACGCTCTTCAAGTGCTTTGTCTCTCCGCAGGCAATCAATCAGTATTAACCAGATCAGCTCCGGGAAAAGCCCTGGCCAAAACACGTCCACAACCTCCTTCAGTCTCGCCCCTTCCCCTACACCGAGGAGCTTAAGCATAAGCCGAGTAGCCACAGAGACCTTCGGACGGTAACTCAGCAACGGCCTAAGCTCTTTCAGCAACTCCTCTGCCATCTTCCTGTAGCCGGAGGCCGCCAGATAGACCAGATAGCCGCCAAGTATAGAGACCGCCGTAATTAGATATTCGGTGGTTGGTTTAAGGTGTTTCTTCGCCTCTTCCCACAGCTTCTGGAAGCCCTCAGCTCTCTTAAGAAGCTCTTCCCAGCTCTTTGCAACGAGGACGCGGGCCCGTAGAGCAAAATCACAACCAGCGAGGTAGTTTCTCCACAGCTTTAACCTTCTGTTTATCTCTGCCGCTTTTTCAAATTCTTTTGCCGTCTCTTCCAACTTCTTCTCCAACTTCTTCTCGTCTAGCTCGCCCCCCTCGTCAAGGGCGTGAACCAGCTTGTAGAGGATCAGCTCATAGATGAGCCAAGCTCTCAGATCTTCGATCACTAACCAGGCGTCGCTTGTGATGTTGCGCGCTGTCACCCGCTCGGCGTTTTCCTTAATTTTGCCCAACTCCTCTGGATGGGTAGCCGCCTCGTCCAACATACTCATCGCCGCTTCTGCCTCTTTTTCGAGGTCGCCTAAGCCGCATTGCTCCTTCACAAGCGGCGCCAAGACGTCATTTCCCAGAGCCACAGCCAGCACATAAGCCCTAGCTACGGCGCTACGCTCTCTAACCTTGCTGTACAGCTCGCACATATCAACCACAGTCTCCTCCCAGTGATCCCTAATGTATCCCAGATGTTTTCTCAGCAGGTTTGAATAGGCGCGGACAGCCTCCACCAGAGGCCAGAGGCGCCCCGCCTTAAGGAGGCGGTCTTTGAGCTGTTTTAGCACGTCATAGATATACAACACGGTTTTTCGATTCAGCGTTTCCAGCTCTGAGGCGGCTGCTAGCAGAGAGACGTATCTATGCGGCGCCTTCTCGCCCAGAGACCGCAACATCTCCAAAACCGGCAACCCCGCTACCGGAAAGGCCACCCGTTGCGCTACAAAAGACGTAGCGTAGAGTAGCAGGTCGGTCGTCTCCTCTTCTGTCTCACCCCTGGCGGCTAATACCGCCAAACCCAGGGCGTAGAAGGCCTCGTGGAGGTTAATGCCTCTCTTTCTCCACCTCACCAACAGTTCCTCCGCCGTTTTCTTCAAGGCTTTTATGATTTCTGCGTCTGCGAACGGGGTAAGGACGTCTAGCCTTTCTCTGATCTTCTGAATCTGCGAGAGATCTCTGGCGTAGAGCGTTTCGACGTAATACAGGGACCAGAATAAGCCTATTGAGAGCGGCGGTATCACGCCGTCTATCGTTAAGTACTCATCCACAGCACAGGGCTTCAAGGCGTCTCCCAAAGCCTCTACAACGTCCTTCGACAACCGCTCCCTCTTAGGCAACTTGGGATATACAGCCAGCGCGTGGCCAGCGATGAAGGGTACCCTCTGCCGACAATTCCTACCACCGCCGCTCTTGAGAACAGTAGCGAGCCTCCTGACGACAAAGGCCAGCAGAGACATATCCAATCCCCGGTCCTTCTCGGGGACGCCGAGTTCGGCGAGGATCTCGCCGCCTTCATTCAACGCCGCCTCGCGGGCCCAGTCGAGCACATCTATCAAGCCGCTTAAGGCCTCTTTGTAGGGCTTCCTCGCCTCTTCGCCGTTTAGGCCGGCTAGGTCTCTCAGCGCCTCCTCCACGAGGTCTTCGTGCCGCTGGGCTAGCCATCTGGCTATGGGCTCCAGCTCGTCCTCTCTCAGAGACTCCAGGCCGACGCCTTCCAGCTCCTCCGGCTTTAAGAAGCGCCAGACTCCGGTTTTTTCCGCCTTCGTGATGTACGTCATGCCGACCGGCACCGGGCCGAAGTAGGCGTGGAGGAGGAGCGGCACAGCGGCCTTCCTAGCCAAGTCGCCGCTACCGCGAAGCAACACGCGCCAGATGTAGTGGGCTAGGTAGAGTTTTGGTTCTGCTTTTGAAGGTTTTAACGAGGATTTCAACGCCTCCTCCAGCTTCTCGGCGTCGCACCTCTTCTCCTTCAGCCAGAGGCCTGTGTATTTGGCGACAAGCGTGTAGGCGTCGTGGCTTGAGATGAGGCTAACAAGTCTTTCAATGTCGACTTTGCCGAGACAACAGTCGTTTTCATTGGGGCAGGCGTAGCTTTTCAAAACCCCGGCGAGGAACTCCGGCGTGTTCAGCCGCGGGACGTAGAAAGAGGCCCCTCCAAGCCAGTCCCTCACCGCCTTCCCCTCGTAGGCCTCCGCCAGCGCCTTGTCGTGGACGACGGCCAAGACGTACAGCCCGGCCCCCGCCTTGCGGCTACGCTCCGCCAGAGCCGCAAGAGAAAGCAAATCTTCTACAGAGCCGTAGAGCTCCTCAAGCGGCCTCCGGGGGTCAAACTTCTCTAGATACACCTCCCGCGGATAAATATCGAAAAACAACAACGCCCTACGGCCCAACGTCTTGAAGACGTCCACCTCCGACACGTCTACCGGCTTCTCTATCTTCACCACGTAGTCCACGTCGCCTTTTTTCAACATGTCGTAGACCACGTAGGCGGCTAAGGTGGATTTCCCAATGCCCCTACTCCCCGTAACCACCACGAAACCCCTCTCCACGAGGAGTTTCTTCACCTCCTCGGCCGCCTCCGTGAAGCGGCCGGCGGTCACAAGCCGGTACTCAACGCCGGCGTCAACCACCTTGTGATACGTGACGCGCAACTCCTCAGCCCTGCGCCTGGTATACACGTCGCCGTATTTCGCAAGCCTCTGCGCAATTACCTCATTCCAAAGCTCCTCCACCTTGTCGTACAGCTCCTTAACTCTCTCCTCAAGCTTCTTCAGCTCTTTGGTGTTGCTAAGAGAATTCAACACGTCTCTCACCTCCTCCATCCCCACGCCCAGCTCCAGCGCTATGTGAGCCGCCGCGAGGTCTTTAAGCCGTCCATCCAGCCTAGACCAGTCGGCCAGCAGTCTTATCCAGCGGCTCCACTCCCCGCCGCCTGCCAGAAGATACGAGGCGACGCCCAACACCGCACCAGCCGCGACGCCGCCGGGGAGAAGGGGAAGCAGGACTTTGGCGAGCTCCTCCACCGCCTCTGCAAACGTCTCCAATAGAGACTCCCCCGCCTTCTCCGCGACGCTTCTGCCCAGCTTCGACAGCTTGGCGAGTCTGCCGCCTGCGGCGCCGAACTCCTCAAGAATCCTTCTGTACAGCCTCAGCTGCTCCTCCACGTATCCCCCGCCTCCCTCCTTAAGCATCGCCACGACGCCAGGCGGCACGTACCTCAGCCCAAACCATCTAAACTCGACGCCAACCCTTTCAGCTATTTTCAACAACTCCTCCACCACCTCTTTCTCCTCCTCTACTTCGGGCGGGATGTAGAAGAGGTAGAGAGACCATCCGCCGTACCTCTTCCTTAGATACTCCACGAAGCCCCTCGGAAGCTCGTCAAAGGCCTTGAGGAGCGTAGCGCCTCTTATGCCGGCCAGCTCCTTCTCCACGTGGTCTCGAGACACGTAGCCGCCTCCGGCAAGCCCCCTAAGGAGACGCACAGCCCTCTCCCTCAAACCCTCCCCCCGCGCCTCCTCCGCCACAGGCGCCAGGCCAGCGGTCTCCTCAGCCGTCTCAACGCCGCGAGGCTCGAGAAACTGTTTGATGAAGGTGGTCTTCCCGGCGCAGGGCGGCCCCACCACAACCACAGGCCCCCCGACCGCCGCCTTCTCAGCCCTAAGCTCGTAGAGGCGGCGGAAGAGCAGAGCCATAAAAACTGCGTGGAGACTCGATAAAAAGTTTACGCTAACGGTCGGTACCTGGCTGTTTGCGGCTTCGACGTTTTCGTCTCACTGGGGAGGGCGCTTTTAACCGAGGGCGGATGCGTCTTCAGAGACGCGGCTAAGGTGTCTCGGCGTATCTCGCGCCGAAGGCATGTGGTGTCTCTACTCGTACGCCGCCCCAGCCCACGAGCAGAGGCCGGCGGAGAGAGGAGGAGCGCCTACAAGCCGTCGGGAAGAGGCAGAAAGCTCCTCCGCAGACTAGAAGAATGCGCCCTCGAGACTAAGGGAGAGCTTCTGCTGAAAACGCTGGCGAACCTCCAACCGGAGCTCTATGGTGGTTCATGCCTTGTTTTTTCATTAGAACTCATCACTTCTGAGGGCTTGTATGTTAAGCATTGAAGTGGTAATCAACGTTGCAGATCCGTCTCAAGTAGCTGTTTTATTTCTTCTCCTGTATCTCCTCTGCGGGAAAGATCTCCTCTATAACAACGGCGGTAAGAAAAAACGCAAATCTAGGCGTAGAGATTAAGGCGTTTAGCAACCG
>WYEI01000151.1 GCA_009903905.1 Pyrobaculum sp.
GCACAGGCTCATAGGGCCTAACCACGTAGGTCCTGAAGCTGTGTAGGTCAACCACCGAGCCCTCGGCGCCGGCGCCGCTGGACCCGATCTTGGCGTCTACCACAGGCGGCACGTCGCGGATAAGGCCGAACTTAGCCAGGGGCGCAAGCATGAGGATAGACGCCGTCGCCATGCAACCGGGCACCGCCACCAGCCTAGCCCCCACCAACTCCTCCCGGTGGAGCTCCGGCTGGCCGTAGACCGCCTTCTGCAACAGGTCCGGGTACGGGTGCGGCTGAGGCCACTTGTACCACTCCACGTAGGCGTCCGGATCCTTCAGCCGGAAGTCGGCGCTTAGGTCGAAGACGGCAACGCCCGACTCGTACAGCTTCGGCACCCACTTGACGGACTCGCCGTGCGGCAGAGCCAGGAAGACCACGTCGGCCTTCAACGCGGCGTCTATGGAGGGCTCCACAAACCTAAGCTGGGTGAAGCTCCTGAGGTTGGGGTGCACCCTGTATACATACTCCCCCTTGAACTTCCGAGACGTGGCGCACACCACCTCAACGCCGCTGTGTTGAAGCAATATGCGGAGGAGCTCCCCGCCGGTGAAGCCCGAGGCCCCCACGACGCAGACCCTCTTCATACCAGCTCCGCCACGGCGGCTGCCTCCTCCCTCGTCTCAATGGCCGGGACCGGGTCCACGTCAAGCACGTAGAACCTCCCGCCGTAGTCGCCCAACGTGACTCTGGCGTAGAGAAGCCCCAGCGACCGCAGAACCTCCGCCACGAGGCCTGTTACGTTTTTCGCCGTTGCGAAGACCGGCACTAGGCGGTGCGGCTTCGGCACAACTACCGAAACCTTAGCCAGCGGGTTCCGCATATACATCCGGTGCTCCACCACGCTCTTAGCCCCCTCCACGCTGGTGACGGAGCCGTCCAGCCCCACCCTCCACGCAGTCAACAAAAGCCACGGCCGCTCCAGCTCAACCTTCTCCACGGAGAAGTCAGACGAGATTACTGCAAACGGCGGGCCGAACTTCGGCAACCAGGCCAGCCGGTTCAACGCGGCGAGGACCGCGTCCGGCGGGTTTATGCTCCGCGGCGCCAAAGCCCCGTAGACCGCCGCGGCGTAGGGGTTCCTCACCCTCAGGTAGGCGACTCCGGGCAACCTGTGTACAAGCGTCTCGGAGACGTTTAGAATCACGGGGTTTAGACCTCTAGATGCTAAGGCGTCGGCTATATACTTCTCAGAAACCGTGGGGCTGTCTGCGACGACGTAAATCGCCCCACTTTCCCCTCTGGCCCCAGATCCATACCCCTCACATCAACCCACTATATAAACCTTTCCACCAAAACGGGGACGCAACAAAATCTATTTAGAACCACCGTGACAGGTAAAGATATATAATATCTAAAAAATATATTTAAAGATCTATCGTTTGCGATTTATATGAGTTCCCGTCTATTCGTTTTAGAGAGCCTCGTTAAATACAGGAGGGTGAGCGCATATGACCTAGCCAAGCATGCACCGTTTGCCGCCTCCACGATCTACTACATGTTAGAAAAGCTCAGTGACGAGGGCTATGCGGAGAAGGCAGAGGGGTACTATACACCCACCTTCAAGGCGGTGCTTGAGTACTACAAACTAAAGGGATGCGACAGCTACCTATCAAACACTGTGATCGCGATGGTGGGGCCGCGTCTCGTCCAGAACATCAGCCAGGTGGAGCTGTGTGCCGTGTTGCACAGGCTAGCTACGGCGGGGGTTGAGGCCAAGACCCCAGCGGCCGCCGTCATGGAGTACTTCAATGGGAAACTAGATGTAAAAGGTTTACTCTCGGCCGGCCCCGAATTCAGGATGTTTGTGGCACTTGTGTTCGCAGGAGCGGGCGCGGAGGTAGACGGCGACCATAGAGGGATACTTACGGGCGGGATTTTCGTCGGTTTCTGCAGGCGATGCGGACTCGTGGTGACGCCATGCCGCAATATAAAGCTATAAACGAGGTAAAAGTAGCAGTAGACGCCTCCGTGAAGATCTACGTAAACGGCAGGCTGGCGGCTGAGCTGATCACAAACCCCGAGGACCTTGAGGACTTGGCCATTGGGTACCTATACAGCGAGGGCTACATCAACGCCATTGACGACATCGTTGAGGTAAAGGTAGACGGAGACGCCATACACGCCAAGCTGAAAAGAGATGTGCCGGTGGTGGGGAGGCGGCTGGAGGACTGCGGCGTGGGGACGCTGGTCAAGTCGCTGGCCGGCGAGTCTTTGGCCTCGCCTAAGATGATGGTTGAGCTAGCCGGGGAGTTCTCCAAGCTCACCATATGGCATGTAGATCCACACCTCGCCATGCATACCAGCGCACTTTATCTAGACGGGGAGTGGCTGGTGGTACACGACACCAGCCGACACAGCGGCGTGGTAAAGCTGGTGGGGAAGTACCTCCGGCGGCGTCCAGCAAGGCTTAAGCTGGCCTACACCACGGGCAGAGCCTCCTCAGACATGATCTACAGACTGGCCACCATTGGGGTAGACGGCGTGTTGTCACTCAGGGGCCCCCTCTACAGCGGCGTGGAGGCGGCGTGTAGGCTGGGCATACCTCTCGTGGCTAACGTTAGGAACCACGGCTTCACAGTGCTGTGCGATGGCCGCGATGTTCGAAAAATTCTCGAATAAAGCATTATTTATGGTTATGTGGCGAGATCGATGTCTTTTGAAGTCGCGTTTAAACAGCACGAACAGGTCAAGAGCGATCTCGAGAAGCTCTTCGCGGAGATCCCCGAGGGCATAGACGGCTTAACCAGCCTCTACCACGGCGAGGAGGACTACACATGCTTCACCGCCAAGAAGCTCGTGGGAAGAAGAGACAAGGGGACTCAGCGGAACGCGTTCTTATGACGGTGGCCACCACTAGGAGGGGGTTCCTCAAAATTGCGGCACTCGCCACGGCGGCGCTTGGGGTGGGGGTAGACGCCCAAGCGGTCCCGTTTAAGGCTACAAAAACCACATGGGAGTTGGGGGAGATAGGCGGGAAGGACCTCCAGAGTGCAAGAGTAGTCCCGGTCATATGTCCCTACTGCTCCATGGGTTGCTCCATCGACATGTACGTGGCCGGCGACAGAATAATGTGGAGCAGAGGGTCCACGGACTCCCCAATCAACTTCGGGGCTCTGTGCCCCAAGGGCAAGGCCGCCTTCCAGCTCGTGGAGAATGAGCTCAGAGTAACCAAGCCGCTGATAAGGACGGGCTCCAAGCCTCCCCCCGAGGAGATCCTCTCTGCCAAGACCTGGGACGAGCTCGTAGCGGTTGTGAAGAAGTACCCGCCGCGGTGGAGGGAGGCCACCTGGGATGAGGCCTTGCAGTACATAGCTCAGAGACTCGCCAAGATCTTGAACGACTGGAGGGCCGCGACAGGTGCGCCGAGGCAGAAAGACGGCTTCTACTACACGGGGAGGTCTGTGCCTGTTCAGATAATAGGCTCCTCTACTCTTGTCAACGAGGAGGCGTACCTCACAAAGAAGCTCGCCACTTTCCTCGGCACGGCCAACATGGATTCGCAGTACCGCAAGTGCCACTCGTCCACGGTCTCTTCACTGGCAGTTACCTACGGTTGGGGGGCAGAAACCGCGTCGATAGAAGACGTGGCGCTGGCCGACGTGGTGTTGTTCTGGTCAAGCCCGGCGGAGGCGCACCCGCTTTCTTTCATGTACTTCTTGAAGGGGAAGCGGGAGAAAAACACCATATTTATCACCTTCGACCCCAGATACTCACGCACCGCAGCGGCCTCGGACATATGGGTGCCCTTCAGGCCCGGCACAGACGCCGCCATACTTCTCTACATACTGTACTATGCCTTCTTTGAGCGGAATCCGCCTATTGACCAGCTTGACGAGTTCAAAAGGCTTAGGGCGCGGTGGAACATAACCGACGACGACCTCGCCGACCTCAAGGAGCTGCTCAAGGAGTACGACGCTGACACCATCTCAAAGATAAGCGGAGTGCCGGTGGACCTACTCCGGACGGTGGCTCAGATATACGTCGAAAACAGCGGCGTCGTCACCAACCACAAGAAACATGGCATAATCCAGTGGGCCATGGGCTTGACACAGCACACAAACGCCACAATAAACATCATCAGAGCCGCAGCGATTCTGCAGTTGCTCCTTGGCAACGTGGGGTACCCCGGTGGTGGGACACACCCGTTCCGCGGCCACAGCAATGTACAAGGCGCAACCGACGTCCAAGGTAGCGGCATGGAGGCGTTGCCGGGCTACCACGGCCACCCGGCCTCCACCTTCGAGATAAGGCTTTACCAAGACTGGAAGCTTCAGGGCATGCCGGATGCCTGGAGCTGGACTGTTCCGGAATGGGCAAGGCAGAGCTTCTCCACCACCGCCCCCGATGCAGGCAAGGCGGACCTCGCCAAGGTGCTCCAAGTCTTCAAGTTCTACGGATGGCGCAGGTTCGAGTTGGCGTGGGGCATGTTCTGCGGCACGGTGCCCGAGGACGACCCGCAGAACGGGACGGTGGTCTGCGACTTCCCCGTGGGCACAGGCGGCACAGAGGTCATGCTCCCCAGAAGGGCGCTGTCCGGCGAGATAAAGGCGGTGTTTATCTTCGGCGAGAACCCAGCCGTGACGAATCCAAACGCCAAGATCGTAATGGCTGGTCTAGCCGCGCTGGACCTGCTGGTAGTGTCGGACATATTCGAAACCGAGACGGCTTGGTTCGCAGACGTACTGCTCCCAGCCGCCTCATTTGCTGAGAAGGAGGGCACGAGGACAGACGGCAACAGGGTCATCCAGTGGACATACCGCGCAGTGCCGCCCAAGGGCGACTCCCGGCCCGACTACTGGATAGTAACAAGACTGTATCACTACCTCCGGAGAGCCGGCGCTATACAGCTACCCAGCGAAGTCGCCGGCGTCAAATCCGAAAATGTGAAGTTCAGAAAGGGCGGTAAGCTGATCTTCGTCTACGAGCGTCCGCTGAGGCCAGACGTTGCCTGGGACTACTCAGGTGGCGCTGGCAAGAGCACACCCATATCGCCAATAGAGGCTGAGGTGAACCCAAGGATAATAAACAAGGAGATCAACTTCACTACCCTCATATATCAAGGCATCTACGACCCCTTACGCGACGAGTTCACCACCATGAGGAGGGTGGCACAGCTCCGCAGGCCGGGCCAGATAGATGGCACATTCAGCCAATTCGGCGTTTACAAAGACTGGGGCTGGGCGTGGCCGATGAACGTGAGGTTCCTCTACAACTACGACTCGCTTAAGGCCGTGCTGGGCCGCACAGACAAGGTCTACGCCGCTGGGAAGGAGTGGGAAGTCGCAGGGGAGACCGGCGAGTGGATCGACGAGGTCTCAGGCGAGTACAAGCCTGCGTTTATACCTGGCCACAACTTCTGGGTGCCAAGGAGCTTTAAGAGGAAGCTCAGCGGAATCGCCGACGTCTTCGGCGGCTTGGACATCATGCACTTCGTAAAAACCGGCGAAGTGAAGATGCTGGGCAAGTTCGTTGTCGAGGAAGGCAACGAGGTAAAGGTTCTGACCTACGACGAGTTCGTTGCCAAGACGGGCTGGAGGTACCTCTGGGCTAACGACACATTGTATTGGGACTCCGACACCACGTCACTTAAGGCCGCCCTCAAGAGGGCGTTCTTCTCGGGCGGCGACTGGCGGAGCTTCAAGCCGAACTACCAGAAGATGCGGGATCTCCTGGCCCAGTACTACCAGCAGACTGGCAGTCTGAAGGAGGCGATGTTGAAGGTTATCAACGAGATGGGCGGCTGGTACAAGGGCTACAACTTCCAGTGGCCCATACACACGGAGCCTGTTGAGGCACCGATCCCCGAGCTCGCGATTAAGTACCCCACCTTGGCGTGGCTCAACCCATACAACTTGATGGTGCTCAATGAGCAGCCCGACGTGGTGAAGGGGAAGAATGTAGGCGTGGCCTTGACTCCAGACGATTTGAAGAACGTACCTGGCGAGCTTGTCGTGATTACAAGCAATAGGCTGACTGAGCACTTCCACAGCGGTGCCATGACCAGAAACGTGCCGTATCTAGCGGAACTAGTACCCGAGCCGTTTGTATACGTGCCGCGGAGGCTAGCCGATAAATTGGGCATCAAGTCCGGGGACTATGTAGATGTGATTACTCTGAGGGGAGCGCTACGCATGAAGGCCCTTGTCACCGAGGGCGAGGCCTATCTAAATGTGGATGGCAGAGAGACGCCGGTGGTGAACGTGATATGGGCCTTCAGCTTCGAGGGCTACACCACAGGTCCCCAGGGCAACTTCATCAACCCAGATGTCGGCGACGTGGTCACCACTATACAAGAATCAAAAGCGTGGATCGGAAAAATAAAGAAGGCTGGGGGTGTGTGACCATGGTGTCGGTGAAGTTCCCCAGGCCCGACGAAGGCGTCGCCGTCTTAGTGGACCTAGATAAGTGCATCGGTTGCAGAGCTTGTCAGCTGGCCTGTAAGGACTGGAACGGCAGGCCGGCAGAGAGGACTAAGTTCACCGGCTCTATGACATCGCCCAGTTGGCTCACTGCAGACGATTGGAAGGTGGTGTTCTTCTACGAGGACAAGACTACAAAGAGGTTGCTCACGCCAGCAGGCGAGGCGACGTTTTCGCAGGTTGACATAGTCCCGTTGCCGTACAACTGCATGCACTGCGCGGCGGCGCCTTGTGCCACGGCGTGTCCAGTAGGCGCCATAAAGGTGACTAATGAAGGAGCTGTGGTGATAAACAAGGACGAGTGCATTGGTTGCGGAT
Organism: Pyrobaculum sp.; assembly: GCA_009903905.1. The sequence goes on from WYEI01000151.1 coordinate 6,779, forward strand.
ACTGCGAGTCGGCGTGTCCATACGACGTGCCGAAGAAGGGCTCCGACGGGAGGTACTACAAGTGCACCTTCTGCGTAGATAGGATCCAGAGCGGGCGAGCGCCAGCATGCGTCGAGGTCTGCCCCACCAACGTGTTTACCTTCGGCCCCGCCAAGGAGGTGATGGAGAAAGCCAAGGCCGAGCAGGCCAAGGGACGCTATGTCTACGGTCTTGACCTTGACAGATATGTCGGCGGAAGCGTGCGGTGGATATACGTAACATCCGACAGAAAGGCATTCGCTGCGAAGAAACACTTTGAGGACAAGAAGCCGAAGACGACAGAAGAGCTCAGGCAGATCTTGAAGCCGTTGACGATATACGGAGGTGCGGCGTTAGTCGGCGCCCTCACGGTGTTGGGTTTTGCCGCTTGGCGGAGGTCAAGGGTAGAGGAGAAAAGGGAGGGTTAAGGTAAGGAATAGAAAAATTTTTAAATAAGTTTCTTGGTTATATCTATGGATAAATTCGAAATTGTAAGTATAGGATATAAAATTGCTCACCATTGGAATTTGATATTATTTACATTGCTTGCGCTAACAGGCGCAGTTCTATTCAGCATAGAGGTTATGGGATGGCTTGCATATGCGGTGGGCACGCCGTTTTCCGCCTTACTAGGCACCGACCCCGTGACTGCGGGGGCGCAATTGGTCAGGACAAGCCACAGGTTTATAGGATTCGTCTGGGGCGCCCTATTAACCGTGTACGCAATATACCTCCTACTATTTAGACGCATAGAGGTCTTCAAACCGCTGAGTAAGCCGCTTCCGCAACAGATCAAGGAGATGAGGGCCATAGCTTCTCACTACGTGCTTGGCAAGCCTCTGCCGCCTGAGGTTGCCCAGAGCCTAGACCGACACAATCTCCTCGTCTCATACATGGCTATCGTGCTTATCATCGCAGTAACGCTCCTATCTATCAGCGGAGTGGCGCTGGTCTTTAAGGAGCCCCTGGGCCTTAGTCCCTCTGCTGTTAACTTTATGTTGCTGTTGCACGACGTGGGGTTTGTGCTGGGTTTTCTCTTCGTGGCATTGCATCTCTTTGCCGTGTTGCACCCAGCCAATAGACCGCTCCTGGTGGCTATGTTCGGCGACGGTAAGGCCGACCTCGCTTGGTTAAAGGCGCATATGCCGCGTTTCTTGGAGAGGCGTGGAGTTAAATAGGGCTATCTGCGGCGACGACCCGCAGTGCCGCGGGGAGCTTGAAAAACTTCCCTCTTTTTTGCAACAGCTTGATGACATAACTCAAAAGCTCGACTTTGGACCTGTCGGCGAATCGCCTTTTTTCGCTCATATAGATCTACGACGTGCTAGAGATGTTGCGCGTAGGTACGTACCGGAGGAGTTTGTAGACTACATAATCAGGCGTTCGCTGTTTTTCCGCTACGGCGGGGGAGAGGATGGGGGGAAGTGCCGCGTCTGCGGCGTGCCCGCCAGCCTAGTGGTGTTGCGGAGAGAAGACGCCGACATCTTCGAGGGCTATAAGGCATATGCGAGATGCGTCTGCGGCTCCACCTGGCCGTCTAGGCCGTGGAGGTGTCCAAACTGCGGCGTTGAGGGACGTGAAAATTTTGAAGTTTATTTATTAAAGGAGGGACGCCTGTTGAGGTGCGTTCGATGCGGCTATCTTTTTGGCGAAGTAGAGGAGGCGGGCGAACTTCAAGCGTTGCACGTCAAGTTTTTGTTGCTTATTACAAAAATCTCCCAAAGCCAGAATAAAGGTTATTAAACAGAGCTTTTTCACTGCCATGGAGGGGATTTCGGGGACAGTTCCTACCTTAGGTGTGTAAACTGCGGCGCCGTATACTCGCCGGATTATAGGCTGTTCCGGTGCCCCAGGTGCGGCGGCCTCCTCGACGTCGTTGTGCGGGACAAGTACTGGAGCCCGAAGGGCCGCGGCGTCTGGCGCTACGCCTCCATGC
>WYEI01000082.1 GCA_009903905.1 Pyrobaculum sp.
TGTTTCTCACACAAGGCGTCGAAAGACGCCCTGGAGCCCTACAGCGGAACTATCGCCACCGGGTTGGTTTTGTGAAGGATTTAAACATTGTTGAGAGAGGTAAGGGGGAGGTTTCGGCTAGAGGCTTCAAGACGCGGTATACATGTGTAGAGGTTTCTTTCACCTACCACCCGGAGTACATAAACACGATACAAGACTTGCTTACGCAAGGACTGAGTGAGGATGCGAAAGCCGAGAAGCTTGCTCAGTGGAGGCAGAGGTTTGCTGTGATTGCAACCTTCCACGCTCTAGATGCGGCGCTCCGCAGCCGGATAAAGTACTACGCCTACGAGGTGGATATCCCCTCCCCGTCGGAAATTGGAATTATGGATAGACTCGCGGTGGGTGGCTTGGTGGGCTTTTTGCGTCAGAACAATATGTTTATACACGAGTTTCCCAAGGTTATTATACATCTGCCCGGCAGGAGGACGTTTGACGCCCCCGACGGCATTGCCTTGTTTGAGGAGGGCAACGTCAAGGGCATCTACCACCTGGAGGTCGGGAGCACGTTCGACTATGCCCTTGATAGATATTTCAAGCGTACTTGGGATTGGGCTGAGTCTAATGTGGTTTCGGCGTGTGGGGGTGGTGTCTGTCTTACTCCGTTGGGCGTTGCGCTTGTGGGGTTTAGGACTGACGCCGTGGGTGGGGCGACTGTGGGGGCGATGGCTGCTGGGCCTGTGGCGGATCACGTCAAGGCTTATCCACAGATTAAGACTTCGCTGGTGGAGTGGGCTGAATTGTTAAATAGAGAGGCTGTGGTTAGGCCTGTGATTGGAGATTACCAAGAGGTGGGACACGGCGCCTACCGCCTAAGGTTGCTGGTGTTGGAAAAGGCGACGTTGATAAACGACGACATGAGAGAGGCGGCCCTAAAGGCTTGGGAGAATTGCTGGAAATGAAGCCCTACGAGCCCTACCTCGCGACCAAGAATTCCGGGCTTTACGTATTTCTAGGCCCTGAGGTGTTTCTGCCGCCGGAGGAGGTGGGTGATGGGCGTCTGGTGGGCAGGGCGGGGGGCCGCTTTGTGGTTTATGTAGATGTAGACCCCGATTTATTAGGCGAGGATCATCCGCTTAGGGGGCTTAAGAAGGGGGAGAGGGCGTTGTGGGGCTTGGCGTTGGCTAAGCCTGTGATTAGGAGGCGCTCTTCGTTGGTGTTTGCCGTGGAGAGGCTTTACGAGGGGTCTTTTAGGCATATCTGCATCCCCCCGCTGGGCGAGTCTAGGTGGTGGGTGTATAAGGTGTACGTCACGTGGGAGCTTCTTAAGGTCTTCAACGAAGAGCATGTGATATACATCCTCGACAGAGGGCGTGTGTATGTGTACAGAGGCGTAGATAGGTTTCACATGCCTCACTGGCCTATGAGCTACTGTAAGGCCGTCCTCGGCATGAGGTTTGGCTTGGTGCGTAGAGAAGATGTGAAGTGTTGTGAAGATGTGCCCCGTCTGTGGCCCTCCCCCGTGGGCAGTCCCATGTCTATTCCGGGCTCCGGCTCCCTCGTCGGCGCCGAGCTTCCGGTGGTTAGGAGGCAGTTTGGCTATCTTAAAGTCGGTGGCTGGCTTGCTTGGCATAGAGTGCTTGGCCTCCTAGACGGCGGGAGGTGGGTTTTGTTGGGAGATGACGGCCTTTACGAGGCTGTCTTCACGCCTACTGTCAAGGAGCCGTTGGAGGTCTTCGGCGAGGTTGGGTATGTAAAAGTCTTGAAGCCGTACGACGGCGACGTAGACGACGTCGCCTCGCCCTGCGGCGCCCCCAGGCTTGTGGCGTGTGTAGAAGACACAAAGGAGGCCCTCGTGGCGGCTGGCCATAGATGCGAGGCGGAGGGCGGCATACCGCACGTATTTCTAGGCATCCCATACACATTTGGCTTGGGCAGAGAGGCGATAGACTGGCCGCTTACCGACCCATGCACCGCGGGGCTTCACCCCGGGGAGTTGAGAGTTGACGGATGAGTCTCAGGCTGACTATCGAAGAGTGTAAGTACATCACCTGGTACTACTTTGGCCGTACTGAGGGTGGTTTGGTGGGCGCTGTCTATTGTGTGGCTAAGCCGTGGGCGGGTCTTTCTCTGGAGTACGGCAGGTTGTACGTCTTCAGCAGGCCGGGGGAGGTCAGTGAGTTTAGGTTGTCTCGCGGCTTTAGGCCGTTGTGTATGCCGTCTGTGAGGTGGGGCGGCGGCGTGTCTAGGTGGTGGGGTTTTGGATACGCCATCCTCAAGGGCGACTTCGGCGACGCCTACATAAGCGTCTACGGCGTCGTGACTGAAAACCTGGAGTTTGTGAAGATAGATACGCCTTATCTCTTCGACAAGGTGGAGAGGTGCAGAGGCATGTTTGAAAGGGGCTCCGGCTCCCTCGTCGGCGCCGAGCTTCCGGTGGTTAGGAGGCAGTTTGGCTATCTTAAAGTCGGTGGCTGGCTTGCTTGGCATAGAGTGCTTGGCCTCCTAGACGGCGGGAGGTGGGTTTTGTTGGGAGATGACGGCCTTTACGAGGCTGTCTTCACGCCTACTGTCAAGGAGCCGTTGGAGGTCTTCGGCGAGGTTGGGTATGTAAAAGTCTTGAAGCCGTACGACGGCGACGTAGACGACGTCGCCTCGCCCTGCGGCGCCCCCAGGCTTGTGGCGTGTGGTGAGGAGGGGGTGGGGGTGGGGAGGGCGGTGCTTAGGTATGTGCGTGGTAGGTTGGAGGAGATTGGGGTGAGGCCGGAGCTCTTCATGGGGGAGTTTAAGTGTAGAGAGTCTTTTATCTTTCCCGAGCTTGTCGAGGTGGGGATCCCCGCCAGGGTTATCCACGACTGGCCGCTGGCAGACCCGTGCCCCCACGTGTTGAGAGCCGCCAACTGCGAGCCCTTCGGCTTATTCACGTCGGGAACCACGGTGCCGTCGTACGATCTATAAGCCGCTTCCGGGGCTTCCGGCGCCGCGTTGGACATGTTCTTGATTTATTTAGTTAGTGTTTTTCATGGGTTGTCTTGTCGACGCCGTTAGGCGGGGGGATGTGCAGGAGGTGGCGAGGCTTCTCGCCGCGGGGGCCGACCCCAACGTGAAAGACCTAGACGGACGCACGCCTCTCCACATCGCCGCGGAGCAGAGCCGGGCCGACTTAGTGGAGCTTCTGCTTAGACACGGCGCGGACCCAAACGCCAGGGATGCAGACGGAGAGACGCCTCTGCACAAGGCCGACAGAGTCGAGCTGGCGGAGCTGTTGCTTAAACATGGCGCCGACCCAAACGCCAGGGACAAAGAGGGCAGGACGCCGCTTCATCATGCTGGCAGAGTTGAGCTCGTGGAGCTTCTGCTGAGGCACGGCGCTGACCCCAACGTTAAGGACTTCGCCGGCGACACGGCTCTGCACAAGGCCGCAGAATACGGCGTGGTTGATGTTGCGGCTGTCCTCCTCAGATACGGCGCAGATCCCAACGCTAGGAATAAAGAGGGCAGGACGCCTCTCCACGTCGCCGCGATGCGGTGCCGGCGGGACGTAGTGGAGCTTCTGCTTAGACACGGCGCGGATCCCAACGCGAGGAGTGCCCGAGGCGGTACTCCCCTCTACTACGCCGCCGGCTGCCATGTGGAGGTGGTGCGTATTCTTCTTGGGGCTGGCGCGGCGCCGGATGCCGAAGCCGCCGCGGAGGCGGCTGAGCGTTGCCGCTTCGACGTGCTCGACCTCTTTCCAGACGTCTCGGCGGTTGTTGAAGTTCTTCTGCGGAGGTGCGGCGGAGGCGGCGTGGAGTATCTGTGTAGGAGGGGGGTCCTTCACCCGCTCCTCTGCGCCGCGGCGGCAGACGACGCAGAGGCCGTGGCGGAGCTTCTGAAGCAAGGCGTAGATCCCGGCGTGAGAGATCCGCTGGGCCGCACCGCGCTTCACATAGCCGCAGAGCTCTGCAGACCAAACGCCGCAAAGGCCCTCCTCGCCCACGGCGCAGACCCAAACGCGAGGGACGAACGCGGCAGAACTCCGCTCCACCGCGCGGCTGATGAAGGGTGCGCCGATGTTGCCGAGTTGCTTCTGGACTACGGGGCTGACCCCAACGTGGTTGATCGGGGCGGGCGGACGCCTCTGCATCTTGTCGATATTCACGTCGACTTGCTGGAGATTTTGCTCAGCCGCGGCGCATATCCAGACGTGGCGAGGCCGGGCGGCGAGGCGGCCATCATTACGTATGCAATGAATGGCTACGTAGATGAAGTCGCCGTCTTGCTCGACCACGGCGCTCATCCAGAGGTAAAAGATGATTTCCTCCGCACGCCCGCGTTTTACGCAGCTGAGGGGGGCCACGTAGACGTGTTGTACCTCCTCCTCGACCGCGGCGCCGAGGTGACCCTTAGAGAGGCGGCGCTTATAGGCGACTTGCATCTGGCGGAGGAGCTTTTGAAGCAAGGCGCCGACCCCAACGAGCAGGACATATCCGGCAGAACTCCGCTCCACTACGCCTTCTGGGCCCCCGAGGGGGGCTGGCGGTGTCGCGTGGAGGTCGCTGAGCTGTTGCTTAAACACGGCGCGGATCCCAACATACGCGACGGAGAGGGCAAGACTCCGCTTCACTACGCCGCGCGGCACTGCGGATACTACGCCGTGGCGCTGTTGCTTAGACACGGCGCGGAGGCGGATCTAGAGGCTTTCGACGAGGTGCCTTGGTTCGACACGACGGACGAGGAGTATTACTACGGCCGAAGGGTCCTGGGACAGAGGGGCATTATGAAGCTTTTTGCAGAGCGCGGAGTCTTGTCTATGTGCTACAAAGACTGCGAGACGCCGCTCCACCGCATATATAAACACAACTACTACAAACAGCCGTGGCTTCTTGAATTCGGCGGCGACCCCAACGTCCGCGACCGCCACGGCAAGACGCCTCTACACCACGCCGCCGCTGAGGGAAGAGGCCTAGAGCCCCTCCTAGAAGCCGGCGCAGATCCTAACGCCCGCGACAAAGACGGCAAGACTCCGCTTCACTACGCCGTCGCTCACAGACATAGCGACGCCGTAAAGCTTCTGCTGGAGTACGGCGCAGAGGTGGATGAGGAGCTGGCGGAGGCGCTCCGCCTAACGCCGCTCCACCTGGCGGCGCTGAGGGGAAGCGCGGAGGAGGTGGAGAGGCTTCTCAACAGCGGAGCAGACCCCAACGTCCGCGACGTCTTTGGCCGCACCCCCCTCCACTACGCCGCGGCGAGGAACCACAAGGCGGCGGCTGAGCTTCTGCTTAAACACGGAGCAGACCCAAACGCCAAAGACGACGGAAGCGTGACGCCGCTTGACCTGGCGGCGTGGCGGTGCGCCGTAGACGTGTTGGAGTTGCTTCTGCCGCTGGGGGATGTAAATGCCGTGGCGGAGAAGGCGGGGTGTCTCGCCGTGTTGAAGAGGCTGGGCTTCGAGACGCCGGAGAGAGTAAGGCGGAGGTGCGAGTCGTACGTCGCCTGGGCCCTCAAGGCGGATGTCTCTTTTGTTGAGTCAGTCTTGAGGGAGGCCGCCTACGCCGGATGCGGCGAAGTAGTCTCTGTGTTGCGGAGGCGGTTCCCAGCCGAAGTGGTGCGCAGAGCGGCGTTTGAGCTGGTGGGCTTCTCGCCGCCGGAGGAGTTGCAGTTGCAGGATCTGCGGGAGCGTTGCATCCGGGGGAGTATCGCGTGGCTTCTGCTTAGCCGCGGCGTGGATCCCAACACGAGAGATGTACACGGGCTCACCCTCCTCCACGCCGCCGCCTGGTGCGGCGATGAGTCAGCCGCGGAGCTTCTGCTGAAAGCCGGCGCCGACTCCAACGCCAGAGATGCAGAGGGCAACACGCCGCTTCACGTAGCGGCTCGGCGTAAGTTTCCGCAGGTTGCGCTTCTGCTCCTCAAACACGGCGCGGATCCCAACGCGGTAAACGCGAGGGGCGAGACGCCGCTTCACATAGCGGCGCGTGGGGCCGAGCATACGATCGGCTCGGGCAACTACGCCGTTGTCTCTATTCTCGTGAAGCACGGCGCCGATGTAAACGCACGCGATAAAGACGGCAACACCCCGCTTCACTACGCAGCCGCCAGGTGCGCCTTCGCCACGGCCTCTCTCCTCCTCAAACACGGCGCGGATCCAAACGCAAAAAACAACCAAGGCAAGACGCCGGCGGATCTGGCGAACTGCCCCAAGATGGCTCGCGCCTTCCGGAGGCTTTTCTCCAGCGCCCGGCGGTAGCCGTCTGCGGCTGACAACCTGTTTCAGCAGTTTCAGGGGCCGGCTGTGCCTGCCCCTGGCAGGGGCTTGTGTCTGCTGTGTTCATCTACGAGGTGCCGCTTGCGCAGTTGCTGGACAGGGGGTTTTTGAGGCGGGTGGCTGAGGAGGCGTATTACAAGTTTTTTGAGCTGAAGGAGGGCTCCGGCGGCGAGTACATATCCACAATTAAAAACGTCGTCGACGACGTGGTTAAGGAGTATAAGCAGGTGAGCCGCCACGTCTCTCTCCTAGACTGACCTCCTCCCCGCCCTAAAGAGCGAGGGTTCTCCTTTGGGCGGTTCATAGGCGCCCTCGCCCCGCCTTCAGCGGCCCCTCGGGCGGGGGTCATGGAGCTACCCGGGCCAGCACCGCGGGTCACACGCCCCCAGCAGGGGCCTAATTACACAGATATCGGTTTTTTAAACTTTCCCATCCCCGCCCTAAAGGGCGAGGCTTTCGATTATTTGTAAACTTTTTTAGCTGTGTAGTGGGTTGGGTTGTGAAGTGTTTTTGGGCTGACACCGAGCCCTTTCTAGAGGCTAACGAAGGCGAGATTTTAGCTGTTAGGCGTGGGCGCGTCAACTTCTGCTATAGGGAGTTGGGGCGGTATCGGTGGGCAGGCGTCTTCGGCTGTGCGAGAGATGTGCTTCTAGCGTTTGTAGACACCGGCAGCGTCTTTGAAGTTGACTTAACCAAGACTGTGGGGGCGTGGTGGCTTTTGGGCAGGTTTGAGGGGTCTGTGGCGGATTTCCCCGCGCCGCCTATGCCGGGCGGCGTGTGGAGCAGGCTGGTGGCGCGGGCAGATTGGGAGAAGTCGTGGGTTGATGTAGACTTCGAAATAAACCTCGTCACCGGCGAGGTGCTGGAGGGGCCTACGGATATTTCGCTGTCTGAATACGTGGTGGACATGGCCTACGGCCTCGGGCCTTTTCTAAACATCCTCGCCATGAGGCGGAAGGGAGGGCGCGGCAACATCTACGACGAGGCGTCCTTAAAGTGGTTCTGCGACGGAGGTTTCGAAGGCTCTGTCTTGGTGGGGGAGGTTTTTAAGATTGTGGAGAGGGAGGGCGACTACTTGAGGCTTGTGGGGAGGGGCGGCGACGAGTTTCTGGCGTGGGATTTCGTGTTTGGGAAGCTGGACTCCGGGAGGTGGGTTTTGTTTGGGGAGGACGGCCTCTACGAGGCCGAGAGGAGGGGCGACGAGGTGGTGGTGCTGAAGGGGTATTCGGGCTCGGTGTTTGACGTGCGGGGGCCGCCGTATGCGCCGCGGTACCCCGTGGTGAAGGAGGTGAAGTGGGTTAAGAAGGCTCTGGAGAAGGCGGAGGAGGCGGCGAGGAGGCTTGGGGCAAGCGGCGTGTGGATCTACGAGGCGCCTGTGGATCCGCAGATTCTGCTGAGGTGGCCCCTAGCAGACGTGGAGTGGAACTTCACCATACAGCCCGAGCTGAGGCCGCCCTTCGGCGGCGAGCTACATGAGAGAGACTGCAAACGGCTCTGCGAGATGGGGGTGGCAGAGTTCTGCGAAGAGGCAGAGGGGCTGAAGGTGTGGCTCTAGACGTCGACGGACTCCGCCACGCCCCGGCTCAACATGTCGCGGATCCAAACGCCAGAAACAACACGTTAGGTGGTGGGGGGTTCCTCCTTTGTTTTTTGTAGCCACCTCTCGGCTTCCTGGTGTATTTCGGCGTATTTCATGAGGGCTTCTAGGTGGCGCCGCGTGAGCTTCAGCATGATGGCGCCGTCCCGCCTCTCCACGATCGTGGGCTCGTGGCCCGTGACGGCTATTATCAAGGTCTTCGCCCTGTGGGCGTCTGCGGCGCGTCCGCCGGGCGCGTCGGCGTGGGCGTAGGCGTAGCCTCTTACCTCGCCTCTGGCGCCGCGGGTGAAGGTGATCGTCTTCTGGAGCGGCGTGCCGCCTACCTCGGCTCTTATCCAGATGCGTAGCTGTTCTTTTTCTATCCACGCCCTGGCTTCGTGGATTGCTACGTCGCCTGTCTTAAAGCCGGCGAGCTTCGCCGCGCCGCGGCTCCTGCCGGCTTCTATCTCTTCTTCTAGCCTGCGGCGGGCCTCGCCCTCCGCCGCCTCCTCCACCTGTTGCAGTAGTTGGGTTGCCTCCGCGCGGATCTGCTCGTCTTGGGCGCGAGCGGCGAGGTGGGCGAGGCGTCTGAGGCCCTCTGGGGTTATGGCCACCCACCCTCTTCCGCCCCCCTGGGGCTTCTTGGCTCTGTAGTGCACGCCTGGTCTGAGGCCGAGCCTCTCCAGGCGTTCTGCCGCGTACTCCACGGAGAGGGGGCTTGTGGATTTGTACATCACCCTCAAGGCGCCTCTGGAGTCCAGCAACGCCGAGAAGCGCATCCTCAGCAGTTTCTGTAGCCAGCTCTGGGCTTTTTCGCGGCTGAGGAGCCCCGCCTCCTCCGCCTGCCGTACGACCT
>WYEI01000159.1 GCA_009903905.1 Pyrobaculum sp.
GCAACAAGTGGGCTGAGGGGCTTGCGAGGCGGCTCTCAGACGGCGGCGTCGATGTGGAGATGTTTGGCCCCTCTTTCTGGTGCAGAGAGCGGGCCGTCGTTAAGGAGTTGCGGGGTTCCGACCGCCTGGCCCAAATCGTCACAGATAGGGGTGTTATCGACGTTGATACGCTGGTTATTGCCGAGGCTGTGCCGCATAGCTGGCTGGGCGCGGCGTATAGGGTCGGCAACTCCGCCATTGTTATCGACGACGTGAGCTACATGAGACTCGCCGTGGAGTTTTTCGTAAAGACGCTAGAAGGCGGCGGATTCAGGGTATATGCAAGCGGGCTTGAGGTCTTCCCGAGCGTGACCGCGGGAGAGGTCGTCGTTAAGGTGCCGGCTCCCGGCGTTGTGAAGGTATGCGGCGTCGAGGCACAGGTTTCTACTCAATACGTAGTCTTTAAGGTGAGGGAGGGATGCGCGTTGAGGTATGTACGGCGTTCTTGACATCGGGACGACTAAGATAAAGATCTTTGTATACGACAAAGAGCTGTCTCTGCGGTATAGAGAGATTGTGGACAACGTCACTTCCCCCGACGGGACCCAGGACCCGGGTCTCATCGCCGCCTCCATTAAACACTTCCTCAACGTGGCTAGGGAGCAGGGCGTCCGTAAATTCGGCGTGGCGACCTACAGAGCCTCCGTGGTCGCGTGGGACAGAGGGGGCAGGCCCCTAACGCCGGTCTACACCTGGCTCTTCGGCAAGGTGGACGACCTATACGGCAGTAGGTTTGCGGCGTTGCAACACCTGCCTAAACTCGGCATCCTCTTCAGGAAATATTCGCCACTCTTCAAGTTTCTAAGAGCCTATAGAGACGGCGGCCTTGGCGGCTGTCTGAAGGCGGGTACGTGCTTCCTCTGGACCTTGGACGGCTTCGTGGCGTATCTACTCGGGCGGCGGTACATAAGCGACGCCACCAACGCCACTCTAAGCGGCTTCATTCACCCAAGGAGCTTCAAGCCCATCCCGCTTGTCAAGGAGCTAATCGGCGTGGAGCTTCCGTTGCCGGAGGTTGTGGACAACTACGGCGAGTTCGGCGACGTTGAGGGGATGGAGTTCCGCGTGTTGATAGCTGATCAACAGGCGGCGGCTGTGGCGGAAGGCGCGACGAACCGCGGCGTAGTTAAGGTAACCCTGGGCACCGGGCTTTTCGTAGATATGCCCACAGTACACTACGCAGAAAGAAGGGGCTTAGTCCCGCTGGTTCTCTATAGGGTGAGCAGAGATACGAGGTACGGCTTGGAGGCCTATCTGCCAGCCGCTGGGCATTTTATAGACGGCCTAGTCTCGCTGGGCCTGGCGACTTATGAGGAGCTAAGCGGTCTAGACCCCGGCGGTGAGTACCTCTACGTGCTTCCCGCCCCCGCTGGTCTTCAGTACCCTCCTGCCGCTTGGGTCAGAGGCGCGTTGATGGGTCTGAGGCTCTACACTAGGCGCGAGGAGATGCTCTCCTCCGTTGTGGCGACGCTGAGCTTCTACGTGAGGTATGTCATAGAGGCCGGCAGGTACAAAGCCGAGCGCATTAGAGTAGACGGCGGCGGCTCTAGGCTCGGTAGCTTCCTCCGCTGTTTAGCCTCGGTGGTTGACGCCCCAGTGGAGCGGCCGGAAGACTACGAAGGGACGGCGCGCGGCGTCTTGTCGCTTCTCGCCTACGGCGACGGCCTTGTGGAGCTGGGGAAACCGCTCGGGAGATTTACGCAGATAAGCGACAAGTCTTTATATTGTAAGAGGAACTTCGAGACGTGGCTGAGGAAAATGAAATTCTTAAAGAACTTGAAGCCCTTTTTCCAGGCCGTGTAGTTACCCCCGTCCGGTACGTCCAGGAGAGCTGGTGGCCTCTTGCCTGGATTAACCGTAGCTACCTCGGCTCTGCGGTAGCTGCGGTGGTTCCAGAGAGCGTGGAGGACGTGGTGAGGCTAGTCAGATTCGCCTACGAGAGGGGGGTTCCTCTAAATATTGTGGGCGGGGGGAGCTCGGTGACCGGCGCCAGCGCGCCGCGTGGCGGCGTCGTGGTTGATTTAAAAAGGCTCAACAAAATACGCGAAGTCGACAGCCGCCGGGGATACGCCGTTGCGGAGGCCGGCGTTGTTTTGCAGGAGCTTGAACAAGTCTTGAACCAGGAGGGGCTTACCCTTGGGCAGTTTCCGCAGTCTATGGACATTGCGACTCTGGGCGGCTTCATCTCGACGATGGGTAGCGGCCATTCGAGCAGCGGCTACGGAAACGTGGAGGACGTGGTGAGTAGGTTGGAGGTTGTGGTTCCCCCCGGCGAGGTGTACTGGACGAGCTTCAGAAGAGTGCCCAGGTCTTCCCTCGGGCCTGATTTGTCCAAGATCTTCGTGGGGGCTGAGGGCGCCTTCGGCGTCATCACGGCGGCTGAGGTTAAGCTGTACGACCTGCCCAAGTTCATATGGGAGGACTCAGCGCTTTTCTCAACCTTTGAAGAAGGCGTCGAGGCCGTGGAGAAGCTGGCGTCGCTGGATCTGCCCCCTAAGATGGTTAGGTTATACGACGAGCTTGAGACCGCGTATTACACGGGGCTGGGAGGCGCCGTGTTGATCTTCCGCTTCGCAACCCAAAGCAAGGCCTTCTTGGAGGCGGCGAGGAGCGAGGTCTCTGACATTTTGAGGCAGGGCTTCAGAGGGCCGGAGTTGGTTCATAAACTGCTCCAGGAGCGGCAGAACTACCGAGAGCACATCACGAGGATCCTTCATAGGGGGTTGATTGTAGATACGGTGGAGATCGCCGCCAGCTGGGACAAAGTTGCGGATCTCCACCGCGCGGTGAAGGAGGCGCTGAGAGGCGTGGAGGGCGTCTACTTCGTCACTGCGCATCTCTCCCACATCTACCGCCACGGCGCTTGTCTCTACTTCACCATACTCTTCACACCCAGCGAATCTCTCTACTTCAAGATATGGGATGCTGTTTATTCAGAAGCCGAGAGGTTCGGCGCCACCATCTCCCACCACCACGGCACGGGGGTTGTGAAGCAACGCTACCTAGAGCTTGAAAAACCAGCTGAGCTTTATAGGAGACTTAAAGCCGCCCTTGACCCCAAAGGAATTTTGAACCCCGGCCGGCTTGTCCCCTAGCGCGTCTCCGAGTTCTTTCTCCGCGTAAGCAACATGTCGAGGGATTTCTTCTCAAGCGGCCCCAAGGCTTCTTTCAACGCCCTGCAACCGGCGGAGTCGCTGTCTCTACACCGGCTGTATCTCGCCAGGGCCTTCTCAGCCAGCTTCTCGTCCACGCTCTCGCTTCTCCTCGCCAAGGCCCTCAACACAGCCAGCGTCTCAGTGACGCAGTCTACATCGGGGCCTTGGGCACTTTCTACAGAGCCGTCGCGCTTATGGGTGACCAAATACACGGTGCAGGTGTCGCGGTCGTACGACATCTCCACCTTCTCCGCCTGCTGACCCGCCACGGCCTTTATCCCGCCTATTAAAGCCTCTTCTATCCTGGAGACGTAGCGGAGTAGCTTCATGCCGAGTCTCAGCGATTTCCTGTCTAGCCTCCCCAGGAGCTTATACGCCACCCTCTTCACGTCGAGCAACTCCTCGAAGGTCAGCTGGGTGGGGTCTTTGTCGAGAATCTCGTCTACTCTGTCTAAGTCCTCCTCGGTGAGGGGCCCCGTGGCGGCCACGCTCTTTAAGGCGCTGGCCTCCGCAGCTGTGATGAGGCCCTTGGAGACCAGGAGTGATGTCAGGAACTCCACCAACACGTAGTCCCTCTCCCTCTTCCGCACCAGCTCTGCGTAGAGCGGGATCAGGTATAGCTCCAGCGACTTGATCAGCCTGTATGTTATAAAGCCCATCGCCGCCACCGCCGCCGTGAGTATAGAAAGCAAAACCAGCGTCGCCTCCACGGGTCTAACTCTTAAACGGAATTTATAAATCTATGTACTGAAATGCCGCCTAGGCGGGTCAAGTTCTCATTAACCGCAACGTCTCTATTTAGACATGGATAATATTTATTAAAGTGTGTAAATACTTCACTATGTGTTAGAGTTGTCACAGGTTAGGATCAGTTGGTTTATTGTCTTTATAGTTTTGAGCACTCTTGCGTGTTCGCTTTTAGTCAACGCGCCTGGTATATTTATCGGCTTCGGCCTAGCTGACGTCGTCTTGTTGCTGGCGTCTTGGCTGTACCCGCCGCTTTGGGCCGCGGCGGCTGTGTTCGGCTCCATGGCGTTGGCAGTGCCCATACTACTCGCCACTCAGTCCATGTTTCTTACAGTTGCTGTGTTGCACCTAGTTGTGAGACCTCTGTTTGCCTACGCCGCTTCTTGGATACGGCTGAGGAGGGGCTTTTCGCCTCCTCTGTGTTTCTCTTCTCGGTGGAGTCTCTGGTGGCGGTGTCGATCGCAATCTTGTACTACGGGGGCGACGGCATTGAGACGGGGCTTGTGGTCTTCGGGCTTTTGCTGGCGCCTTATGCGTACCTCATCTACGTGTCTCTACGGAGCAGACGCAAGGTGCTTGGGTTTATGGCCAGCGTCGTGGCGCTGTTAGCCTACTACTTCGCCCTCTACGCCTTTCCCGCGGCGGCAACAGGGGCCTTAGCTGTGGTTGCCTTGGTGGTTATGTTTATGTGGACCCGGAGGGGAGATCTCTGGCCACCTGCGGTGGCTCTAGCGCTTTCGGTGATAGGCCTAGCTCTCGGAGGCGACGCCTTAAGCTACAACTTCAAAACCGCGCTTTACCCGTTCCAACCCGCTAGTTGGAGCGAAAGCCGGTGGGCACAAGTGGACCCAGTTTGCCCGCCCACGCACAACGTCTTTGAAAATACCTACTCGCCAGCTAGGCTCAGGATAGTCAAGACCTGCGCCGTTGCGGTCGGAGAGGTCACCGGCGAGATTTCTATATCTGGAGACGGGGACTTCACGTTTAACATAAAGCCACATCCCGAAAACGCCAGCATGCTGAGCATTGGCAGTATCATCTTGCGGCACCGCACTATCCACATAGAGGTAGTCCCCGCAGACCAGGAGAAGGTGCTCGGGCCTATAGGCGGCGTGTGCCCCGGCGACGTGGTCAAAATCACCGGCGTCTTCGTGATCGACACCGACCACGGGATGCATTCAGAGCTTCACCCCGCGTATAAGATCGAAATTTTGAGCAGGCGGCAGAACGCCACGTGGCCCCAATGTATCATTAACATACCTCCCGAGCTCAGGAGAGAGGCAGGTTAACGCGGTCAGCGCGCGTTTGATGTGAATTTAAATAGCTGGTTGAGGGCTTGCCTATGAGCTGGAACTTGGTCGTCGCCACGGGCTGGCGTCAAGAGAGGCTCTGCATGGAGGAGCTGTATCGCATCGGCGACATCGTGGGGCGGAGGGTGGACGAGGTCTGGTTTACCGGCTTCGACGGCCTCCTCACGGCGAAGGTGGAGGGCGACCCCGTGGAGTTTGTAAAGATGCTCATAGACGTCGTCAACAGCGGTTACTACATCCCAAGGTTCGTGCTCAGAGCCACGCCTATAATGGCCGTGGTTAAGACCGACCTCGACGAGATACAGCGGGCAGTCGGCGAGCTTGCGGGGCGCCTCATAGCCCCGGAGGAGACGTTTAAGATAGAGCTGAAGAAACGCGGCGTGAAGTTCGACAGGGCGTCCGTCATTGAATACGTGGCGAAGGCCGTCAACAGGAAGGTGGACTTGACGAAGCCCGACAAGGTGGTGTGGATCGAGATGTTCCCCAGCAGAACCGGCGTTTCGGTGATACGGGAGTCCGAAAACTTCTCTCTCATGCGGGCGCGCTCGGCACATGAATGAGCAGTACATCACCGTCGCCGGCAGGAAGGTTAGGCTTATAGCTGGCGGCTCCGGGAAGCCGCTTGTGCTTCTACACGGCTGGTCCTTCAACGCAGAGACCTGGGTGGAGTGCGGCGTCTTTGACGCGTTGGCTCGGCGGTACGCCGTATACGCCGTAGACATGCCATACGGCGTGAGGACAAAAAGTGAACGGTTCCACGCGCCTAGACCTGAATACGCCAGGTTCCTGCGGCATGTGCTCGACGCCTTGGGCCTGGGGGATCCGCCGCTGGTGGGGCCGAGCGCCTCGGGCGAGGTGGTGCTGTGGTATCTCGCCCAGAGGCTCCCCGCCAAGGCGGCCGTGGTTGTGGGCCCCGTGGGGCTCGTCGGCGAGTTGCTGAAGGCGCTTGAGGAGGTGGAGACCCCCATCCTCGCGGTGTGGGGCGAGCTAGACGAGATCTCGCCGCCTTCCAACGCCCAAGTGCTACGCGGCAGAAACGTGAAAACAGCGATGCTGAGGGGGGCTGGACATGCCGCGTATCTAGACAAGCCTAAAGAGTTCGTGGAGCTTTTGCTGGAGTTTTTAGGCTCTGTCTACTAGCCTCAGCGCCTCGCCTAGTTTCGCCGCCTGCCTCGTCTCGCGGGGGTTGTGCGTCCTCACCACGTGGGCCCCGTTAAGCACTGCTACCGCCTCCGCGGCTACTGACGCCGGCAGAACCTCCTCCGGGCTGTCCACCCCCGCCACCCTTCTTAGGAAGGACTTGCGGGAGACTCCTATCAGTACGGGCTTCCCAAGCGCCCTCAGCTTGGGCAGGTTGGCGATTATGTGGAGGTCCCACTTCCACCACGGCCAGTTCTCGTCGCCGTGTCTGTACTCGCCCCTCACGACGTATGGCTCGTCTCTGGGGGGCAGAAGCGGGAACCCTATGCCTGGGTCCACCGCGATCCTCTCGGGGTCTACGCCGCATTGCTCAAAACGCTCGACAGACCCCCTCAACGCCTCCAACACGCGGTCGATGGGTTGTGGACCTTTCCTGAGTGTTTTTTCTCTTGCCATGAGCACGACGGAGGCTCCGTGGTCCGCGGCGACGCGGCACATATCTGGGTACAGCCAGCCCCCAGTCACGTCGTTTATTATCGACGCCCCCATCTTGAGCGCGTATTCCGCCACCTGCGGCCGGTAGGTGTCTACGCTTATTGGGATCTTTACGTTTTTCACGATGTCCGGGAGGACGGCCTTGAGCCTCTCCAGCTCTTTCTCGGGGGGGATCCACGTCTCTAGATACGGCGCTGTGGACATGGCCCCTACGTCTAGGAAGTCTGAATACTTCTCAAGCTCCAAGGCTCTCTCCACGGCGGCTCCCAGCGCCACGGAGCCCTTGTAGAAGGACTCAGGCGAGAGGTTTAGAACCGCCATTATCCTAGTGGGGTGGCCGTCGCCTATCTCCACCCAGCCTAGCTTCCCCCTTATTTTTTGCACGTCAACTTTTTTATTTCTGTCGTAAATAAAGTTGATGCAGAAAGTTATTAGAAGCAAGACGTACATATTTGAGGGGGAGTTGCCGGAGGAGATATCCAGCCTGCTGGAGAGGTGGGGGAGGCTTGTGAAGAGGGGGGAGATCGCGACGTATTCCATAGAGTCGGGGGAGATGAGGATGCGTAAGGTGGCGGATGGGCCTACGTATTCAGTGAGGAGGATATATGTGGAGCCTGCCTGCGGCTGTCTTCTCGAGATAGACGAGAGACGCGACTTCGAGGAGAACAAGGTCTCCTATTCGATATACCGTAAAACCCTTTGCCCTCAGCATCAAGCTTAAATCTCAGTCTCGGGGACGTTTCCCGTGGGTAGGGCATACGTCGAGACGTACGGCTGCTGGCTTGCCAAGGCAGACGCAGAGGTGATCAGGCAGAGGCTAGGCTACGAGGAGGCCTCCACGGCCGAGGAGGCAGACCTCGTCTTGGTCTACACCTGCGCCGTGAGGGAAGATGGGGAGGTTAGACAGCTGGCGAGGATTAGGGAGCTAGCTGCCTTAGGCAAGGAGATGGTCGTCGCCGGGTGCCTCGTCAGGCTTAGGCCTTACACGGTGAAGACCGCGGCGCCCCGCGCCAAGTTGCTCTACCCCGCGGAGGTGGAGGGCGGGCGGGAGAGGGAGATGAGGATCCTCCCTAGGCACGACGGCGGCGTCATCTACACCGTGCCCCTCCAGGTGGGTTGCCTGGGCAACTGCACCTTCTGCGCCACTAAGTACACAAGAGGCGGCGCGGGCTACGTGAAGAGCGCAGATCCAGATGACGTGATTCGCCATGTGAAGGAAGCCGTGGCCAAAGGCGCGCGGGAGATATACCTCACGGGTCAAGACGTCATAACCTACGGCTTCGATGTGAGGTGGAGACCGGGCTGGAGTCTGCCTGACCTTCTGGAGAGGATTCTGCGCGAGGTAGATGGCGAGTATCGTGTGAGAATAGGCATGTCGGAGCCTTGGGTGTTTGAGAAATTCGCCGACCAGCTCTTGGACATCGCGAAGCGGGACCACAGGGTGTACAGGTACTTCCATCTCCCTGTGCAGTCTGGTAGCGACCGCGTGTTGAAGGCGATGGGTAGGAGATATACGGTGGACGAATACCGCGCCCTTTTGCGTAAAATCAGGCAGGTGCTGGGCGACCAAGTATTCATAGCCACGGACATCATCGTGGGGTTCCCGGGCGAGGACGAGGAGGACTTCGCCGCCAGCGTAAGGCTGGTGGAGGAGCTACAGTTCGACAAGGTCCACGTGGCGCGGTTCAGCCCAAGGCCCTTCACCGAGGCTGCGGTGATGCCCCGGCAGGTGCCAGACGCCGAAAAGAAGAGGAGGAGCAAGACCC
>WYEI01000047.1 GCA_009903905.1 Pyrobaculum sp.
GCCTCATCGACGCGCTTCACGAGCTTTTACTCCTCTGAAGAAATTCGGTACCAAAAAGCTAGTTTCAGACCGTATAGAGGTACTGCTGGTATTCCCAATCGGTTACTGTGTTCCAGGTCTTCTCCCAGCTGTATTTAGCGCTGTAGCTCTCCCATTCCGCCTCCTTAACCTTCACGTAGGCCTTCACCAGCTGGGAGGGGAGCTTACTAGCGATGTTGCTTTCTGTGAAGTATTTCAGGGCTTCGCCTAGGTGCTTGGGCGTTTCTTTCACGCCCTCCAGCTCATATGCCACGTCGGCCACGGGCTGGGGCGGCGTTTTTCTCGCCGATATGCCGTCAACCACCGACATGGCGATTACGGCAAACGCCAGGTACGGGTTCATGGACGGGTCTGGATGCCTATATTCAATCCTGTTTATCTTACCGCCGTAATACGGCACGCGCACCATCGCCGAGCGGTTCCCCAGGCCCCACACAACGCGCGTCGGCGCTTCGTGGTGCGGCACGAGACGCTTGTACGAGTTCACCGTGGACGCCACAACCGCGGAGATGGAGATCGCGTTCTCCAGAAGGCCGGCCACCGCGTATTTCAGCTCCTCTGTCGGCTCCTTATACGAGGCGAAGAGGTTCCGCCCGCCTTTCCACACGGATATGTGGGTGTGGGCCCCGCTCCCGTTTATGCCCCAAAACGGCTTCGGCATGAAGGTGACCCCATATCCGTACTTCGCCGCGATGGAGCGGGCCATTATCTTAAAGACCAGTATCGAATCCGCCACCTTCACGGGGTCGCCGTACGGGATGTTGACCTCAAACTGCGAAGGCGCCACCTCGTGGTGGGCCTTGGTCTCCCCTATTCCAGACGCCACGAAGTTGTCCATTATCTCCTCCACCACCTTTCTCGTAGACTGCGGCGGCACGTCGAAGTACCCAACCGTGTCTATAAGCTCAGGCGGGTTACCCCTCACGATGAAGTACTCCACCTCGACGCCCGTCTTAACGTCGTATCCCCTCGCCCGGAGGTCCTCCAAGGTCTTCCTCAGCACGTTTCTCGGGTCTAGCATCGAGAAGCCGCCTCCCTCAAGGGTGTTAGTGAAGACAAAGGCTGTCTTCCCGCCGTTCCACGTCTCCACATACACCGAAGAGGGGTCAACCTCGGCCACTAAATCGCTTCTGTTTACAGTTGTGTAGGCTGGGATCGACGACCCGTCGTATGGTACGCCGTCTATAAACGCGTCCTTAGCCGCGTCTATCGACATCACGTCAACTCTCGGCCTCCCGAATATGTCCACTATTACAAAATTCACGTATTTTACACCCGCGCCTTTCAACACCCTCCACACGTCTATTCCTTCCACCGGCATAAACACAGAAATCCCCCGCTATATAAACTTTACCCATCTAAATATTTAGTGGAAGCCGCAAGCTATATAGGTAATATGTACTTAGGAATCCAGGACATGATGTAAAAAATACAGAAAATACCTAGACTATCAATAAAAAATACAAGAGGGATCACGGCCAATTTCTACATAAGCTACACCATTGTAAATCTTACATTTCTTAATACATAACCAAAAATTTATCAAACATACAAAGAGGATCATGCCCACCTCCCCCGCCCCAACATGACCAGCACGTATAACAACCATGCCGAAGGTAAACACAGAGCTAATGCAGGCGTACAATAGCCTCAAGGCCTGCCGTCGATGCAATCAGCTGGGTCCCGTGGTTTGCCTACAGCGGATACTCGGCTTACAGATGTTAAAACTACTAAAATATAGAATTCAGGGTCCGCCGACGATGCCGGCGACTTTTGGGTAGGGGCGTGCCTCCCAGAGGGCTCTTAGACCGCACAGATACCTCGTGAGTCTCTCAACGCCTATGCCGAAGCCGGCCGTCTGTAGCGGGTAGAGCTCCTTGGCCATCTGGAGGAACCAGGCGTATTTAGCGGGGTCTTCGCCGCCTTCTCTAATGCGGGCCACGAGCCTTTCGGGCTCGTACTCTCTCTCCGCGCCGCTTATGGCTTCCCCAAAGCCCTCGGGGTAGAGCATGTCGAAGTCGCGGAGGATCCCGGGCCTTTCGGGGTCCTCCCGGTCATAGAAGCCCCTCGAGCCGCGCGGGTAGTCATATACGAAGAACGGCGAGTCGTGGTGGGCCGACATCAGTTTTTCGCATTCCCACAGGAGCTCCTCCTTGGGCGGGTTTCTGCAACCAAGCTTGTTCACAAACTCGATGGCTTCGCGGTGCGTGTACCGTTTAAATGGTCTCTTGAACTCGGGCAACGTCCTCCCTAGCTTCTCCTCAAGCTCCTTGCCGTGGACGTCCCTTATGTACTTCACCACATAGCTTACCAAGTCCTCCGCCAAGTCCATGGCGTCGATATACGACGCCTTGTACATCTCTATGTCGACTTGGTAGAACTCCACGAGGTGCCTCCCGGTGTATATGCTGTCAAGAGGCTCCAGCCGCACGTTGGGACTTACGAAGTATATCTTGCCAAGGGAGGCGGCCATGTACTGTTTGTAGAGTATCGCCGACGACATGACCTTGTACTCGGCGCCGTAGAAGTTGATAGTGGCTTGCTTGGCTCCTCTTATGCCGGGGTCCGTCACGGGCCCTATCACCGGCGAGAGCACCTCGACGAAGCCGCGCGAGTCGAGGAACTCCCTGATTCCCCTCAACGCCGAGGCCTGGACTCTGAAGATGAATCTGTACTTATCGCTAGCGGCCCATCGCCAAGAAAACTTTACCCACTCCTCAAGCTCTTTTTTATACATCTCCCTGTCTGCCACCATCTTTTCGAACTCGACCACAGCAGGGTGGGGACTTGGCATAAACGGCCAGTAGCCACTCCACTTAAAAATCAACAATACAAAATACAGCAAAGCCACGGCTATCCTATAATATTATTCCTATATGTTGAGGTGCTATACAGCTTATTTCCCGATATACGCAGGGAAGAACGCACAACTTACTTGGTACTTCGCAGTGGCCGGAGCTATATCAGTATCCCTATGCCATGGCCCGTCGACCTCTGGGTCTTAACCTGCGGCAGACTGATGCTAGCTGTAGACGTAGAGTATGCCAAGCATTGTTGCAACGTCTTTGTCTAGGGAGGCGACGTCTTCCGGGCCGATTTCTCCCACGTCATATTTGCCGAGTGCCGACGTTAGCATCTGTATTTCTACCTTCAGCGACTCTATGTAGTTTTCTACGCCTTTCTCGCCCCTGGCTAAGGCCGCTATGAGGAAAGGCCGTGCCATGTAGGTCGACGAGGCGCCTAGCGCCAAGCTCTTTACCACATGTCCCCCGTCGTAAAGCCTGCCGCCTATTAGCAACGATATCTTGTATCCCTCTGCGCGGGCGCGTCTTATGAACTTAAGCGCGGCCAACGTGGGGTAGCCGAGGTCCTTCATGGCGGCTGTCGGAGCCATGCCGGTCCCACCTTCCTTGCCGTCTATCACAACGGCGTCGGCGCCCTCCTCTGCAGCGATTCTAATCACGTCAAGGGCATCTCTAAATGGGCCGAGCTTAATCCATATCTTCGCCCTTGGATAGGCCGTCTTCATGAACCTAATGGCGCCCCTCAGTATCTCAGCCGTAAAAGTGCCCGGCACCGAGTACCTCGTTACCTCTTTCTTCCCGAGCTCCTCCTCGTCGAACTTATACTTAGCTCTAAGTCTCTCTACCTGTTTTTTAGGTATCTTCACCACGCCGCCTAGACCCGGCTTCGCGCCTTGGCCTATCTTTATCTCGAAGCCGATTCTGCCCTCCTCAAGATGCGGCTCCACGTCTTTGTCGCTGTAAACCCTATTCCACAGCTCATCGTAGGCGTCCTCCACGCTTTGTTGTATCAACACTCCACCTTTTTTATCTATATTTGTTAAATACATCAACAGCCTCTCCTTAAACGTCGGGTGCCCCCTTGTAAGTCTTTCCGAGTACCCCCTCACCGTCGACACGTTCTCTCCAACACCGTAGACCAAACCCGCGCGGGCGGCGCCCCGCGCTACCGCCAGCGCGGTCTTGCTGGCTATATGTGTCGAACCCATGGAGCCCACCACCACGGGCAACGATGAGGAAAAGCCGCCGACCTCGACGTCAGTTTTGACGTCCATGAAGCTGGGCTCCCTAAACAACTCCGCGGCCTTTTTTAGCCGCCCGGGCGTAAAAGCAGGAGGCACCAAGACGACGGCGTCTAGCGTCTTAAACCGGGGACACCCCCTTTCGTAGATCCCAGCGCCTAGGACTGCGGCGCCGTAAGACGCCAGGAGGCCAAATGGGTAAACGGCGTCTTTGCCCTTCAGCGCCCTAAACACGATCGCGTCAACTGGGTAGTTCTCTAAGAAATCGCGGTAGCCCCGCAGGGTAAGGGAAAGCCCCTTTATGAGGACCGCCAACCTAGCGAGCGGAACTACCATAGACGCTCTATCTTCACGCCGCCCTCGTCTAAAATCACAAGAGAATCGTTGGGGATGGGGCTCCACGGGCCTTCGTCGAGAGGTTCCGACGCTATGAGCATGTCGCCCTGCCTCTTCACCGGGATGAAGTGGGGGTCCTCAGAGGCGCAATGGGTTATGAAGTAGGCAGAGGCGGTCTCTAGGTTCACAATCGCCATGTTCAGCAGGGGCTCCTCCGGGTCTAGGTGCTTAGCCGCCAGGCGCGCAAGCAGGCGGAGGTGTTTCACCTCGCCCCCTAAATCCACGAAGGCCTTGAGGAAGAGCTCGGTGTCTGTGGAGCCTCCGGTGCGTGTGTCTACGCCGAGTTGCTTCAGCTCCCTGCCGAACGCCTCCTTGTCTATGGTACCGTTATGCGCAATTGCGTATCTGCCGTAGATGATCGGGTGCGTATTTGCAAGAGAAACGGCGCCGACAGACGCCAGACGTGAATGGAAGAGATAAAGCAAGTAGCCGTCTGGCGGCTCGACAAAGCTCTCCCATATGGGGCTGGTGGACTTGTAGACACCATAACTGCCTTTTCTGGCATACAAAACGCCCCATCCAGAGCCGTGCGACCAGCCCTTGGTCCTGTCACGTCGAGAGATCTCCACAAACGACAACATGTGGCTCCGGCTCGGCTTACCCCATGAGATAAGAAGACGGCACACAGCCCGTCCGTCATCCACCGTTATTTCAATTTCCCTTAGCTTGAGTACAACGGCCACCGGCCGTTAGCTGAAAATAATTCCGTAAGCACACATCATTTGCATTTGCCAGCTCCAAGACCTGAATGCGGCCCATTGCATAATCTGTTTCCGCAAAGCTCTTTGCCTATGAGACTGCGCTAAGCCGTCTGGTGAAGATGTTAGGCGCCGTAGAGGGCTAATATGAAGTCAGGTGCAGGAGGGGCGTGGACCAGAGGCGCCGTTGTAAGGGAGAGACGGAAAAAGGAGTTGGTTGTTTGACGTAGTTCAAGTGGGTCGCCTTTTTGTTCTCTATGTTTTTAGTTGACCTCCCTTTATTGCTCTTTTTGTATAAAGCCGAGATTTAGTAAGTTGCGCCGTTGGTGGGGGTTGTCGTTTATGCGCGTTCTCTTTTACACGTCTTAGTATCGCTCTTATTTTTTGAGGCTCTACGCCTGTGACTTCTGCTATTCTGCGTTGCGGCGTGCCTATTTCCAGCGCATAGAGGACCACGTCGGCTTCCGTGTAGCTTACCCCCAGCTCGCCCTCTGCGGTTTGGCCTACCCACAGCCGCGGACTTGAAGGCTTTGTAACTACCCGGGTGGGTAGGTTTAGTCTCCTCGCCATTTCTCTTACCTGCGTTTTGTAGAGGTCTCCTATAGGCAAAAGATCGACGCCGCCGTCGCCGTATTTCGTGAAGTAGCCCAGCATCAATTCGCTTTTGTCACCTGTCCCCATCACTAAGAGGTTGTGTCTATTGGCGTAGTAATACAGGATGGACATCCTCACCCGAGCCGTCAAGTTACCGCGGGCCACTCTGTCGTTTACATCGTATTCTGGTATGTTTTCAAAGGCCTTCAAGATGGGGTCTACCTCGACCATGTAGTACGTAATGCCTAGCAGACGCGCCAACGCCACCGCGTCTTCTACGTCCTCTCTCGGCGTGGCTTTCGTAGGGAGTATAAAGGCCGTCACCTTCCCCCTACCCAGAGCCTCCACGGCTAGTCTAGCAGTAAGGCTAGAGTCAACGCCGCCGCTGAGCCCCACCACGACGCCTCTAGCTTTAGCCTTATCTATATAAGCAAGGATGAAGTCCTTGATCTCCTCAACCGCCGACTCGTAGTTGATTGAATTTATCACGTCGCTTATTGTGATCATCAACAAAGTTTCTCGCCTGTTCTTATTCTATATGCCTGCTCCACTGACAGCACGAATACCCTGCCGTCCCCCACGGAGCCTGTCTTCGCCGTCTTCAATATGGTGTTCACCACCTTCTCCACCTCCTTCTCGTTTACCACAATATCCACAGCGACGCGGGGGGTCAAGGCGTCGTATACTTCGCCGCCTATCACAACGACGCCGCCCTCGCCTCCCATACCCTCCACCTCTCTATACACCGTGGCGCCCTGTATCCCCGAGTCCACCAGCGCCTTAAGGACCTCAGGCAACCTCTCCCTCCTTAATTATCGCCCTTATAAGAAGACACCTAGCCATAGCCCACCTTGTGGTCAATGGCATCTAGCCCCACTATTTCCTCCTCATGCGTAGTCCTGTACTTAATCAACAACAGTCTCACAAATACATACGTCGTAGCCGCTACGAACCCCAGCGCCAACACCATGCCGAGCCACTGCACCGCCACGAACCCGAAGCCGCCGCCGTATATCAAGCCGCGCATGCCGCTGATTTCCGGATGCGCCAGCACAGGCACCATCATGCTACCCACTATTCCGTTGAATCCATGCACAGGCAGGCTCCCCACCGGATCATCTATCACATAGAACCTTTCCACAATTTTAATGCCGTAGTAAGTTATGACGCCTGCAACAATGCCGACAACAAAGGCAAGAGCCTGCTCTATGAAGCCGGCCAGAGGGGTTATCATAACTAGTCCGCCTAGTACGCCTGATATGGCCATGATGGGGCTCCACGCCCTCTCCGCGGCCTTGGACAGCAACAAGGCAACGAAGCCGCCCAGGCTCCCCGCCACGGCGGTGTTCGCAATGGCGTATCCCGTCTGTTCCGATACGACAAGCGTAGAGCCTCCGTTGAACCCGAACCATCCAAAGAAGAGGAGGCTGGTCCCTATTATGGCCAACGAGAGCTCTGGCCTCATAGCCTCCACCGCCTCCTTATACGCAAACTCAGCCCTTACTCTGACGCCGCCGTTTAGCTGATACCTCCTCAGGCTGGGCCCCAGCAACATGGTTATTATGAGGCCAGCTAATCCAGCATAGGCGTGGACCACGGTCCCGCCTGCGAAGTCTCTAACCCCTAGGCCCGGCGCCAGCCCCGTTATGTCGCCAAGCGACGCAAGCCATCCGCCGCCCCACACCCACGAAGCGACCAGCGGCCACTGCACCGCGGAGAAAAACACTGCAAACAACAGCCATCCATTGAATTTAAGCCTTTCAGGCGCCCCGGCAAATATGAGGGCTAACGTGACAGCCCCGAAGACGCCGAGGAAAAACGCGTAGATATACATCGGTATACCTACGCCGTTGCCCGTGGGGTAGAACCCGTCTTTTGTAACGCTACCGAAGTATATGGGAAACACGGCGAACCATATGGGCAGAAACACGGCGACGGCGAGCAACCCCTTCATTAAGCCGTTTATTACATTGCGACGCCTTACTAGACCTGCCTCGAGGAATCCTATGGCAGGTACCATTAGGAACACCAAGACCGCGCTTACGGCAGTCCATAGGGTTGAGGTTTGGTCCACCTGCATGGGGTGGAAAACTGTATTGCAAATATCTCTTACCTGAACTCCAGGATTGAAACACGACAAGTCTCGTTAAATCCTCCCATATATTCGGAATTTTTCTCAAACATCATGCGGGCAATTTGAAAACATATCCGCACGCAGGACACCCCCTATTTATAAAACAAAGAGCATATCTAGATAAAGTTGATATGAGAATGACTTGCAATATCCAAGCCTATATATCTACAAAAACATTTATGGAATTGTAAGGCCCCTCGTTATCCTATGTAAGCCACAGCACACCTCTCACACGCAAAAGCGCTATGAGCTTTGCAAGAGCCTAAGCCGTCACAAACTAAGCTAGATCCATCCTCTTAGTTTCATGGCTTTGTATATTCTTTCTAGTGCGGTGGCTATTGCGGCGTCGCGCATGGTCCATTCTTTTTCTTTTTGCCATCTGTCGTATACCTTGGACACGTTGTTTATCATTATTGCCT
>WYEI01000142.1 GCA_009903905.1 Pyrobaculum sp.
GTAGACGCGGTGGTCGGCCGCACCGACCAGCCGCTCCTCGGCGTCTTGGAGGCCGCGGTGGTCCGAAACGCCTTCGGGCGGCAGAGGGAGTCCTTCGAGGCGGACCTACAGCTTGAAGACTTCGGCCGGGTGAGGGCGGTCTTCATCCGGGCGCCCGCCTTCGTCAAGACGTGGGGAGACGCCAAGCCGCTGGGCCCCCTGCCGCACGGCAGATACGGCACCGTCTACGCCGCCGTGGTCCAGCGGCACATGGTCGCGACGGCGTTCCACCCCGAGCTCTCGACCACTGCGTTCCACAGGCTGATGCTGGAGATCGCCAGGAGGTAACTGTTTTAAGTCGAGACTTTAGGGGCTTTGTGAACTTCGCGTCTCTTTTCTCGGGGCTTCTTCTGGGCTACAGCCTGGCGGTGCCGCCTGGGCCCATGAACGCGTTGATAGCGGCGTGGTCTCTGAGGAGCTTCCGCCACGGCTTCGCCGTGGGTGCTGGCGCCATGTCGGCGGACTTCCTCCTCATGCTCCTCACCCTAGCCCTCTACGGCATCTTGAGGGGGCTGGGGCGGCAGTTCTTCGCCCCCTTCCACGCGGCCGGCGGCCTCTTCTTCCTCTACCTAGCCTACAAGATAGGTACGGCGAAGCCGCCGCGGGAGGGCTCCGCCGGCGGGGGGCACCCGCTAAGGGGCTACCTCCTCGGCCTCTCGCTGGGGCTCATTAACCCCTACCAAGTGGGGTGGTGGCTCACGGCGGGGCTCGGCTCCATTGCTCACTTCGGCGTGGAGTGGGCGGCTGGGCTCTTTTTCGCCATCTTAACCTGGATCACCGCCTTCCCCGCCGCCGTCAGGTCTGGGTGGCGTCTCAACAGCCGCTTGACGTGGCTCGCCATCAAGTTCTTCTCAGTCGCTGTCCTTGCTGTATTCGGCGTGTTGTTTATATACACCGCTGCCAGTATTGTATTGGGTGAGGGGTGACCTCTGCATAAGGTGCCGAGGCGGTCGCTACCTCTGCGGGCTTACCTACTGCCCTCTGTTGGTGAGGCAACTCGCCGCGCCGCCTAGAGCAGTCGGCCGCGACCTCCTCGGCTCCAGCCCGCCTTCGGTCTTCGTGGGGCGGGTCGGCTACCCCAAGGTGAGGCTGTACCCCTCCGCCCCTCCCCAGCTCGGCGACACGTCGATATATGAAGACCCGCCGCGGTGGCTGGGCCTGCCTCTGGAGAGGTTCCTCGCCATGCGTCTCTCCCTCTACCGCGGCTACGTTGAGGCTTCTGTGGAGGATGCCGCAGACCCGCCGAGGCTTCTGCAGGAGGTCCAGCTGTTGGCCCTCTCCGGGAGGCCGGTGAACGTCGAGATGAAGTTCGCCAAGGAGCCGCGGGGGGCCTACTTCAGCGAGTACGCCCCTCCCATGGGGCCCGCCGCGCCTGCGGCTGGGCTTAGGCTGGCCGGGGAGCCCAAGCCCCCGAAGCCGCTTGAGAAGGCATACAACGACACAGATCTCAAGGCCCGGGACGCGGTGGTGGAGCTGTACCAAGCCGGGGTGGAGGTGTCCGCCATCTCGAGGGCCTTGGCGGCCGGGGCGCTTGGGGCTAGGCGGAGGCGGCTTGTGCCGACGCGGTGGGCCATCACGGCCGTGGACAAGATAGTGTCTGACTTCCTCGTGGAGAAGATCAAGGAGTTTAGAGAGGTGGACGGCTACTACCTCTACGTCCGCCGGGTCTACAACAACCTCTTCCTGGCCATACTGGCGCCGTCGAGGTGGGCCTACGAGTGGGGCGAGGCCTTCGAACCCGGCACCACATGGAACCCGGGCCCCGTCCTGGCCATAGAGGCCGACTACGAGCTGTACAGAGGCCGGAGGGAGTATCCCGAAATCGGCGGCTGTTACTACGCGGCGAGGCTCGCCGTGGCTGAGGCGCTGTACAGAATGCGGCGGCAGGCGGCGGCTGTGCTGTGGCGGGAGGTGTACAGGGGCTTCGCCACGCCGGTGGGCGTCTGGTGGGTGCGGGAGAACGTAAGAGCTTTGTTTAGAGAGGAGCCAGCCCGCTTCGACGTCCTCGACGACGCCCTCCAAGCCGTCTCCTACCTCCTCAAGGTGCCCATGGAGAGGTGGCTCTCGGCGTCGCGACTGGTCCACATCCTCAAGTCAAGGCTTGCGGGCTACGGCGAATAAGAGGGGGAACCTCCTCTCCACCGCCACGTCGAACTCTGCGGAGAGCACGTCGCGGAGACACTGCGCAGTGCAGCCGTGGCTCCCCACCAGCGGCATCCGGGCCTGGTCCGCCTCCACCACCAAGAAGTAGCCGCCGCGCTTGAGGACGCGCTTGACCTCGCGGAGGGAGGGGCCGTGGTCGCCCCAGTGGTGGAGGGTGAAGAGCGCCACGGCGGCGTCGAAGGCCTCGCCTCGTAGCGGCAGGAGGAAGCTGACCCCCGCAACGCTTACGTCCTTCGCCCTGGAGTACCTCAACATGGGGGGCGACGCGTCTACGCCAACCGCGTCGTAGCCGGCGGAGATGAGCTTCCTGAGCAACGCCCCGACGCCCGGCCCTATCTCCAGCAACCTGCCGCCCGGCGGCACGAGGCGCCTCACGGCCTTCAGCGACGCCGCATATGCCCATTCGAAGGCTCCTATAGATACCAGAAGGTTGTAAAACGCCGAAGTGGCTGAGCCAAACCGCTCAAACTCCACAGCCGCCACCCGTTCCCGCTATTAAAATCTTTGTTCACCTCCACGGCGGACCCTCGGAGAAACCGCCCGGACCCGCTGAGAGGCATGAAGGCCAAAGTTGTGTCAAGCTTCGCCAGTGGGGTCGCCAGGGGTCGGCGTACGGGGGTGCCTACAGCGGGGTCTCTGGGGCATGGGCAACCGCGAAGGCGGGGGCCGGCTGGCTGGCGGGCAGGGGGAGGCGCGGAGGTCCCCAGCGGGGTAACTCATTTATCTGGGTCTTGTGTAGGTGTTGTGCGGCTTGTGATTGTGTCTAATCGGCTTCCCGTTACCGTCGTCATGCACGGCGGAAATGTGGAGCTTAGAGAGGCCGTGGGCGGTCTCGCCACGGCGATTAAGTCCTTCCTCCGCGCCTCCGACGGGGGTAAGGCGCTGGGGTTCTCCGAGGTGCTGTGGGTGGGGTGGTCCGGCGTGAAGGCCGAGGCGGAGACGGCCGAGGTTAAGAACAGGCTTAGAGAGGTGAGGCTGGTCCCGGTGTCTTTGACGGGGGAAGAGGTGAACCTCTTCTACGAGGGGTTCTGCAACGCCACTTTGTGGCCGCTTTTCCACGGCTTCACGGTGTACACCGTGTTTGAGGCCAAGTTTTGGGACGCCTATGTGAGGGTTAATCAGAAGTTCGCGGAGGTCGTGTCCACCCTGACTGAGCCTGGGGACTTCGTCTGGGTGCATGACTACCACCTCATGCTCCTCCCGGCGATGCTCCGGGATGCGTCTCCGGAGCTGGCGGTGGGGTTCTTCCTCCACATACCCTTCCCGCCTGCCGAGATCTACCAGCTCCTGCCCCCCTCGTGGAGAGCCGCCGTGCTGGACGGCGTCTTGGGGGCCGACCTCGTGGGGTTCCACGTCCACGAGTATGTCAACAACTTCCTGAGGGCTGTGGCTAGGTTTCTGGGGTACCGGCTGGAGGGCGGTATGGTGCAGGTGGGGCGGAGGAGGGCGAGGGTGGGGGCCTTCCCCATCAGCGTGGAGTTCGACTTCTTCCACGGCGCCGCCGAGCGGCCTGAGGTGAAGGTCCAGATGGAGGAGCTTAGGCAGAGGCTTAGGGGGCTTAAGGTGGTGTTTTCAATAGACCGGCTGGACTACACCAAGGGCGTCCTCAACAGGCTGAGGGCGTGGGAGCGGTTCCTCAAGGAGCATCCCGAGTGGCGGAGGAGGGCTACCTTCGTCTTGGTGGTGGTGCCGTCGAGGACGGGGGTGGCTCAGTACGAGGCCATGAGGCGGGAGATCGAGAGGGAGGTGGGGAAGATAAACGGGGAGTTTGGCGAGGTGGATTGGGTGCCGGTGGTGTACATCTCGCGGTTTATACCCACCGAGACCCTTCTGGCGCTTTACAACACCGCCGACGTGGCTCTCATCACGCCGCTGAAAGACGGCATGAACCTCGTGGCTAAGGAGTACGTGGCGTCGCGTAGAGACTGCCGCGGCGTCTTGATACTGAGCGAAACCGCCGGCGCGGCGCAGGAGCTTCTGGAGGCGCTCATCGTAAACCCCAACGACGAAAGCGGCGTGGCGGAGGCCATACACAAGGCCCTCACCATGAGCGAAGAGGAGCAGTGCCGGAGAATTACGCGGATGCAGAGCAGGCTGAGGCAACACGACGTGGTGAAGTGGGCGGTGGACTTCATACAAGCCACGGCCGTGGCGTATGCAGACAACAAGACGGCGGTGGAGCCGGTCCGGAGGCTAGAGGGCGAGGCGTTGAAAGAGCTGGTGGCGCAGTTCGCCGGCGCCAGGCGGAGGTTGGTGGTGCTGGACTACGACGGGACTCTGGTGCCCCACTACCCATACGCCTACCAGGCGGTGCCGGATCCCGACCTCAAGAGACTGCTGAGCGACCTCGCGGCTCTCCCGGAGACCTACGTGGCCGTCGTCAGCGGCCGGGGGAGGGACTTCCTAGAGAGCTGGCTGGGAGACTTGCCCATATTCCTCGCGGCGGAGCACGGCGCCTATATCAAGGAGCCGGGCGGGGGCTGGACGCCGCTGTTCCCCTTCGACATGCGGTGGAAAGACGCCGTTAGGAAGATCATGGAGGACTTCGTGGCGCTTGCCCCCGGCTCGTACATAGAGGAGAAGACGTCCTCCCTAGCCTGGCATTTTAGAAACGTGGAGCCGGAGATCGGCGAGGCCGCGGCTAATAGGCTGGTGGAGGCGCTTAGCGACTTGGTGGGCGGCGCAGGCGCGGCGGTTCTACGAGGCAAGAAAGTCGTTGAGGTTAGACCTGCCGGCGTTAATAAAGGCGCCGCCGCGAAGCTACTCGCCGAGAGGTTCACGCCAGACTTCTTGTTGGTCGCCGGCGACGACGACACAGACGAGGAGATGTTTAAGGCGCTTCCAGAGGCATTCAGCATAAAGGTGGGCCGGGGCGAGACCGCCGCCAGATACACAACTCCGTCGTATAGGTCGTTGAGAGAGGTGTTGCGTCTGCTGGCGGAGGTTAAGCGCTAATTTTTTCAATAATCGCCGCGGCGAGCTTATCGGCGGTGAGCCCTGCCGCCTTCTTCTTCGCCTTCCTCCCCATCTCGTCCCTCACCTCAGGTCTCTTGACCAGCATCTCCACCCACGTCAGAAACTCGTCAACCGCTTCCGGCCTGTTGAGGTGGATCCCGTCTACGCCGTTGGCCACGTACCAAGCGGCTCTTGAGTTCGGCGAGGCGGCAAAGGGAACCCCGGCGTACATATACTCCAACGCCCTCACGCCCATGGGCTCGTAGGAGGAGAAGTCCACGCCGGCAACTGAGGATTTTATAACCGAGGCAAGAACCTGAGGCTCGTGGCTACCTACAAACACGAGGTTTCTCCTAACTTTCGCCTCTTGCTTCAGCTCGTCGGCGGCTTCGCCTGCACCTGCCACCACCACCGCGGCGGTCTTTAGCTTGTCGGCAATTTTCACAAATAGATGAACGTTTCTATCACCTCTTAGGGGGCCTATGTAGGAGATTACGTATTCAAAACCCTCGAGGGGCGCCGCGGGCGTTGAGTCCAGCGCCTCGGCGACGTCTGGGTCTATCCAGTTGCTAGACATAAGGATCTTTTCAGGCGGTATTCTAAACTGCCGGAGCTCGGCGGCCTCCTGCGGGCAACAGACCACCAACAAATCCGCCTGGCGAAGTATGAAGGGCAAGTTAAGCGTAGTCCACATAACCTTGGAGGCGTAGTCCACAGGCCGCGTTGCGTGGAATTTAGAGAAGTAGATGGGGATGTAGACAAGGGGGGTCCGCCTAACGGCCTCGCCTGCGGCGGCCAGCGTCCTCCTAACCGCGGCCCACCTGGCAGCCTCCTCGGGCCCGTTCCAGAAACTGGAGAGAACCACCACGGCATCTAGGCCGTAGCTGTCCGCCACCTCGCCTAGGATCTTGGAGAAGTTTCTAAGCGCCACGGCGCCTGTGGGAAGGAGAGGTTTTGTGCTGAGGACGCGGATCGTGGGGACGCCTGACACGTCTTTTTCAACCTCCACAAAACCTGCCTCGCTTTTCTCCACTAGGTCTGGATCCACGGCCGGGGCGCCTTCGTGGAAGAGACTTGTGACCAGCCAAGCCGAGTGGCCGAGTCTTCGGAAGGCCTTGACCAACACGGCAGCCACCCGGTGGGAGTCCTCCCAGTGCGAACTCTGAGGCGCAACGACGCCGACATTCATCTCTTTTTCAACGCCTCGAGGATCAACACGGCAACTACGGCTACGGCGAGGCCCCAGGTTATGGGCGTGAGCATAGAGCTGAGAGTTGTGACGTTGATGCCGCCTTGCTCCAAGGCGAAGGTGACTACGACGAGGTAGAGGATTATCCTAATGTACTCGGCCACCGGCCCCACCACCGCCTCGTTTCTCGAGAGGGCCCCCTTGTAGATATATTCAACAAAACCGTCCACCAGTATGAACCCTATTATCGATATGATGAAAAACTTGACAAAGCCGAAGAGGTACACCGCTATGATCGAGGTGACCCATTCGGAGACCTCCACGCGTCCAAAACTGACGGCGAGGTAGGCCACCGCCGTGAGGATGAAGATGAGGTAAAGAAGCCAAGCCGCCACGGAGCCGAAGAACTCGCTGGGTGTGTAGCCAGAGCGGAGGAGGGCTCTGCCGATGTTGAAATTTCTAAACCAGTCGTTGAAGCCCAGCCTAAACAAGAGGCGGTCCACCATCCGCCTAACCACGCGGCCCAGCACAATGCCGAAAACAGCTATCAACACGGCCACCGCCGCGTGGTAGAGAACAGTCAAGACATCCACAATACGGCCTCCCTCCTCATTTATAAACGTTGATTACATATACGGCCAGGCCCTTATCTACGTGAGAAAACCGCTCCGCTTTTATGACATAGCCGTCGGCAAGACCTTCCTCAGCACCTCCTACCGCCTAGTTGAGGTGGAGATAAAGTATCCCAGGGGCGTCGAGCGCCGGGCCCTCGCCGTGGCGGTTTCGCCCTACACAGGACACGAGTGCTACAGCTTCGCGCCCAAGAGAAGCGAAGTAAGGGCCGTCCCCCTCTCGGCGTATTTCAAAGATATTTAACCGCGTTGCGTACTGCAACTCGTGAAACTAGGTGCAAAATCTCTGGACACCAAGGGCAGAGGCGTCCCCTTCAAGTTCTACACCGCGTACTACGTTTCTACTTACAGCCGCAGGAAGGCGTATACGCTCAGAGAGCTTCTTGAGGGCGTCAAGACAGCCGACAAAAACACGTTGTTTCACCACGTCTTCCACGCCGTGAGGGCTAAGCACCTACTGCCGCCGATGTACAGCAACGACTTCGCCCGGTGGGTTGGGGAGGAGGTGGGCGACGAGGAGCTGGCGGCGGCTTTGTCGGACATCTCCGGCGCCGAGCCGGCCACGATCGAAGACATAAGGAAGGAAATAGTGGTGATACTTGAGCCCGCCGCCGACGAGAGGCGCGGCAGGTCTGAGTTCGTCTTCGTGGGGATGGAGCCTGTCGTGGTGGAGACTAAATACGTGGCCCACACCCTCGCCGAGTTTCTCGACCTAGTCGAGGTGGTGCCCGGCGAGTCTATACTCTACCACTTCGTCACCAGGAGGGTGCTGTGCGGCGCGGGGCGGAACGACTTCTCCACGTGGCTGGACAAAAACTTCGGCCTCGCGGAGGTGGCCGACGAACTGTCGAGGGTAGACCCCCTGGCGTTCAACAGCGAGGAGGCGCTGAGAGAGGCCATATTGACGGTGCTTAAGAAGAGGCTGTTATGATCGAGCGGTATATTCAGTTCGTGGGGGAGGACGAGGTAGACGCCATCGTCAAGTTGGCGGAGCGGCTACAAGACCTCTCCATACTCCACGTCAACTCCACCGCGGCGGGGGGCGGCGTGGCTGAGATCCTCAACCGCCTAGTTCCGCTCATGCGGGAGCTGGGCCTCAGGGTGAACTGGAGAGTGATCAGAGGCGACCAGGAGTTCTTCACAGTGACGAAGACCTTCCACAACGCCCTGCAGAGCGGCGCCGTGGAGGTGCCTAGAC
>WYEI01000261.1 GCA_009903905.1 Pyrobaculum sp.
GGGCTCGAAAGGCCCACATCCTTGACCGGGCTAGACTACCGGTTGGGGTAGCTGGCGCTGGCTACGGCCCCCGGACGGCCAGGGCAGTGTCGTTATGTTTGTGGAATAAAAACTTTATTCCTTCGTGCACAGGAGTTTTAGTAGGCCTTTCGTGAGGGTTTGGTATATTAGGCATTTCTCCTCCTCTCCGGTGCATTTTGCTCTGCACGTCACGTTGTAGCCGTCTACTTCGCATTCCATTTCGTAGGGTTCTCCTGTCTTGTCTATGTAACGTATGCCTATTCCGTAGGCCAAGGCGGCGAGCATGAGATCTATCGGTCTTAGGCCTGTGAGGTCTATCTCCTTTCCGTCTATCGCCACGCGTCTCCCGTCTAGTTTTACTGTATGGCGCCTCTTGTGCATACCAGGGCGCATGCGCCGCAGCCTGTACATGTGGGGAGTATCTGGGGGGCGCCGGCGTGGGAGGGGGCTATGGCGGGACACGCGGTTTTTAGGCAGTCGCCGCATTTATCGCATAGAGCCGGGTTTACTGTGTACAGCCGCTTTTCGTAGCTGTAGCCAGCTACCCGGCTTTTGAAAAGGTTGCAGGGGTCTCCAGGCTCGTCTAGCACAACTGCGTATCCCCCCATCTCGATAAGCCGCTGGGTTGCGTAGTCTCTGGTCTTTACCAGAGCCACCACGGGGCCTGCCTTGTAGCCTCCCGTGAGTATCCCAAGCGCCAACGCGCCTGCCTTGAGCGGAGGTAGGTAGACGTCGACGATCTCTGCCACTTCGCTTACTGCGTGGCTTGTGGGCACGACCATGTAGTCCGGCGGCGGCGTTGTGTTGGGCTGTAGCCTTACGTCTGAGACGACGATTGGCACCGCGTCTAGCGTTTTTAACTCTCTGAAGAGACACGCCATCAGGGGGAGGAGTCTGTGGCCCACCTCCGGCTTCTCCCCCTCCCTTGCCCAGCGCCACGGCTTCATGTAGTGTTTGTTAAAGGTGGAGACCCGCCGCCTCGTGGCGGCGGGGGTTGGCCCCTCGTAGCCGACGGGGGTTGAGAAGATCTCCGAGTGGTCCACGGCCTTTTCAACGTCGTTGAAACATGGGAGGTTGGGTGGACATGGAGATATGAGGAGGGCGCCCCACACAGACTCTTTAGCCGCCTCTAAAGCCTCCCTGCTTGGCCTGGCCTTAACCAGCGCCTGTCTGAAGGTTATGGAGAGCCCCACCGCCACGGCGAGCTTCTCGTCGTCGCCATACGCCGGGTCATCGATGATGAACTCCACCATGTCTATAACCTGAGCTTTATTACCAGTTTTTTCAACGCCTCTTTCTCGGCGGGGAAGTGGTCCAGCGGCTTTGGTCCGTTGAGCCTCACCCAGAGACATTTCTCAGATAGGTATATGTCGCCGGTTTTTAGGTTGAGCACCAGCGGGTACATCCTGCAAGAAAGCGGCTTTTTCTCGTGTATGGTGCACTTGCCTTTGAAGAAGGGGCACCACCCCTCGATTACCCACTTGTACAGCTTCACGCCGTTGTGCTCGCCGTAGGGCACGAACCTAAGCTTTACTCCTATTCTCCCGGCTTCCTGCGTCAAGGTCCGTACCTCGTCCTCCAGCACCACAGGCATGTCTTCAAAGCCTTCAAACTTGCAACAGTCCGAGGGGCAACCTATTGGACAGGTAAACACGGCGAAATCCTGGGGATGGTTTAAAAACCATACTGTGTCTACAAAGATAGAGATATTTCTTGTCAATCCTCTATTTACGTACAGATAAGCTGGCTGAGGTATTAGTAAATTTACTTAACTTAAATAACCCCTCAATCTATGTCGTATTCCCTATGGTCGCTTTTTGAAATTTTAAAGATTAATCTATAAACATTTAAAGAAATCTTTAAATAAATATGTGTATCGGACCCCCATGAAGAAAGAGAAGAAGGAGGAGAAGAAAGAAGAGAAAAAGAAATAACCGTGGTGCGCTAAGATTTTTAAATCCCCCTTTCTTTTTCCCTCCATGGTTAAGGTTATCGATGTTGGAAGAGTTGTGGTTAAGGTTTTGGGCAGAGAGGCTGGTAGGAAGGCTGTCGTGGTAGATGTCGTGGATGAGAGCTACGTCGTGGTTACAGGCCCGAAGTCTCTTACTGGAGTGAGGCGGAGGCGGGTGAACATAAACCACATCGAGCCGACGGACAAGAGGGTTGAGATAAAGAGGGGCGCCTCCGACGAGGAGGTGTTGAAAGCCGTCGAGGCCGCCGGCCTGGTCGAATACATGCGGGAGAGGGTGAAGCCGCAGTTCTTCGGCATAACCAAGGCCGAGGTTAGGTGAGGTGCGGAAGTAGAGAGGTTTTTGTAAAAACCCAGGAGGGGACCAACCCGGAGTGGGGCAGGCCGCCTTCTCAAAGACCTGCCGAGGAGCACATAAGGTACTCGCTTGTGTTGCTTGACAAGCCGCGGGGGCCCAGTAGCCACGAGGTGGCCGCCTGGGTGAAGAAGATCCTGGGCGTTGACCGGGCCGGCCACGCGGGGACTCTGGACCCGAAGGTCTCCGGCGTCTTGCCCATCGCCGTCGCGGAGGGCACCAAGGTCCTCATGGCTCTTTCTAGATCCGACAAGGTGTATGTGGCCGTGGCGAAGTTCCACGGCGATGTAGATGTCGAGAGGCTGAGGGCTGTTTTGCAAGAGCTCCAAGGCGCAATATATCAGAAGCCCCCTCTCCGCTCCGCGGTGAAGAGACAACTTAGAACCAGGCGCGTGTATTCGCTAGAGCTACTCGAGGTTGATGGGAGGTATGCCGTGATAAAGATGCACGTGGAGGCTGGGACTTATGCGCGTAAGATTATCCACGACATAGGAGAGATCTTGGGCGTGGGGGCGAACATGAGGGAGCTGAGGCGCGTGGCTGTGTCTTGCTTCGCTGAGGACGAGACTGTGACTTTGCAAGACGTGGCTGACGCGTATTACATCTGGAGGAAATACGGCGACGACACCTACCTACGAAAGGTGCTTCTGCCTATTGAGGAGGTAGCGCGTCACCTGCCCAAAATCTGGGTTAGAGACAGCGCAGTCGACGCCTTGTGCCACGGCGCGCCGCTGGCGGCCCCGGGGGTTGCCAAGTTCGAAATCCCGTTTTCACGGGGAGAGCTAGTTGCGCTTTTCACGCTTAAGGGGGAGCTCATAGGTGTAGGCAGGGCGCTTGTAGACGGCGAAGAAGTTAAGAAGATGGAGAGGGGCCTCGTCGCGCGGACCGACAGAGTTGTGATGCGCCGCGGTACGTATCCGCCCATGTGGAGGAAAGGGGGTAAGACATAAAAATAGCTAAGTATTAATTACCGTGGGACAACGTCCGCCTATACGCCGCATTGTAATCGACGCCGCGATACCAACGAAGGGTATTACGATAGTAGACGTGGCGAAGGAGCTGTATAAGGTAGAGGGCGTCAAGGCCGTCCGCGTAACTGTAGACGACGTAGACGTAGACGTGCTCGGCCTTGCCATAGTGGTGGAGGGTGTGGACATAGACTACGGCGAGTTGGAAGAAGCCCTTGAGAAGGTGGGCGGAGTTGTGCACTCAATAGACGAGGTGGTGGTCGGCGAATACATACCTGAGGCGGGGGCAACGACGTGAGGTACCTGGTCCTCGGCGCGATAGACGGGATAATTACCGCAGGTACGCTCTCCGCCTCGCTGATACTCAGAGGAGGGGCTGTCGATATGCAACTCGCCCTTTCTCTCTCAGTCCTCGTGGCCTCTATAAACGCCCTCACGGTATTCGTCGCGGAGTTCTCGCACCAGATGAAAGAAGTCCGCGAACTCGCCTACAAGCTGTCGCTTAGAGAAGAGCGCGTCGGATGGACGCTTATCCACAGCCGCGCGCTCTACGCCACGTTGAGATCCGCGTTGTCTAACTTCACAGCGTCGTTTCTCGGCGCTGCCTCGGTCTTAATCCCGGCGTACTACGCGCCGCATGCCGCATTGCTGGCAATCGCCGCGGCTGTTGTAGCCGCCAGCTATCTGCTAGCCGGAGGGTCCTGGGCCGAGTTTCTGGAATTCGCCGCGATGGCCTCCCTGGCTATAGCCCTCGGGCTCTTAATAGGGCTGGCCTTTCCGGTAATTACTTAAATACACCTGGACGAACACATGTGGCCACGCTCCCCGTAGAGTATCTAAGAACAACTCGGCTCTTCAGAGAGAAGGTAGGCGGCGTAGAGATAATCTCCTTCGAGGTGCCGACCCATAAATACTTTTCGAGAAACGAAATACCTTATCTAGCCACGGCGCTGGAAGTCGATTTTAGGAAGCTGGAAAACATGATCTCAGACATGAAGTACGGCCGTGTGGTGGTTGAGAAGCTGTGGGCGTATAGGCTAGATGCAGACATGATACGAGAAAGCAAAAAAGTCCTGCTCCCCGACTTAGCCAACAACCCGGTAGACGGCGAGGTAGACGAGCTTGAAGACTTCAAGATCCTAAAGATACACATAGGAGAGCTGAGGGAATATGTGAGGATCCTCGTCAAGCCGCTACAAGGCTACAAAGAAGTAATAATCTACAGGAAGCCGCCGCACCCAGCGTTTGTAAGATACGTGGCGTATCTCTAGCCCTACGGCGTTTAGAAACACATTAATATCTCGGCCAACGGCGAGTTATGAGGATCGCTGTTGTGGGCATCGGCGGATGGGGCAAGAATCATCTTCGGGTGGCGGCTTTACTCAAGGGCGAAGACCTTGTCGACGTGGTATATGCCGTTGACATCGACGAGGGGAGGCTGAGGTGGGCGGAGAAGACATACGGCGCCGTGCCCATCAAGGGCGTGGAAAACGCCGCCAACTTAGACGTAGACGCCGCGATAGTGGCGACTCCCACGACGCTCCACGCGGCCCACGCCTCGCTTTTCCTCTCGAGAGGCATCCCGACGCTCGTGGAGAAGCCCTTCGCGGCGACTCTGCAGGAGGCTTACCAGTTGCTTGACGCCGCTGGCAGAACCATCGTGACCACGGGCTACCTACTGCGGTTTCACCAGGGCGTTAGATACGTGAAGAGCAACCTCCAGAAGCTGGGCCGCTTCTTGACGGCCTACGGCAAGAGGACTTCTAGATGGCCTCTGAGGCCGGGCGACGTAGGCGTGGTGAAGGACCTCGCCATACACGACATAGACCTCGTCACCTACATCACAGGCAGACGCGCCTCCGCGGTCTACGCCTCGGGGGGCTCCACCAGGGGGACTTATGAGGACCATGCACAGATATTCGCGCAATACGACGGAGCCTCAGCGCTCTACGAGGCCAACTGGCTCACGCCGTATCGCTTCAGGAAGATAGAAATAACGGGCGACCAAGGAATCTTCGCCGTGGACTTCGCGACAGACGACGTATATTTCTACGGCGAAGAGGGGGTGTACCGGCCCAGGCTGGAGATGGCGGAGCCCCTACTTCTGCAAGACCGCGAGTTCTTAAGAGCGGCCTCGGGCAGGGGAGGAGAGGTCGTAGACAGGGGGGACATCCTCTACACGATGAAGTTCTGCGAAGCCGCGGTGTCTTCCATAAAGACAGGCAAGGTGGTCCACCTGGAGGAGCTTTAACAAGTAAACTTCGCCTATTCTACACACTGCGGTTTTTAAACACAAGGAAGAAGAGCCATGAAGCCAGGCGAGGAGCTTAGCCTCCACGAAATAGAGAAGCTTGACCTCGGCGAGGACTTCAAGCTCGTCCTCTCGCGGGTGTTAGGCGGGGCAAACGTCTACATAGTCGGGCCGCCTGGGAGCGGCAAGACCGCCATGTTGAGAAAACTCGGGCTGTACCTGGCGCGGATAGGCAGAGACGGGCTGTACCTTAAGCTGGAGTGGGTTAAATACGGCTGGGGGCTCTCGGACTACCTAAGACACTACGGCGAGAAGGCCCGGGAGCTGGCCGGGCTCTCCGGCGACGGCGTAATACTCCTAGACGACGGCGAGTTGCTGTGGAAATACGGCGCTGTGTACAGGAATCTGGTGAGGGACATAAAGGGCAGGCAGGTGGTGGCGGCCTTCAGAGAATTCGACGTAGACACAGCGACGATTCTCTTCGGAGACGGCTTCACCATTTATCTCCAGCGCCAGCAAGCCGCCGCGCCGGCGGCCAAGGCCCCGCTCGGGCTAGGCTTTCTCGGCAAGACCAGCGAGATCATCGTATTATAGCAACAGTCGCCAGAAGGTTGTTAAGCCCGTGAAGAGCGGCGGCCGACACAAAGCCCCCTTTTTTAAACGCGTAGGTGAGTATCACGCCGTAGAGGAAGTAAAGCGGTAGAAGAGCCGGCAGGCCGTGCACCAGGGCGAAAGCAAGCGAGTTGCCCACGTACCCAACCAGCGGCCCCGCCCTCCTCTCCAGCTCTGTGTAGAGGAGGACCCTGAAGAGAGCCTCCTCCACCACAGGCGCCAGCACCACCGCGGTGGCTACAAAGTAAAGCCTCCAGTGGGGGCAGGAAGACATCACCTGGGCTAGGGCCTCTACGAGAACGCTGTAGCCCCGAAGCAACGGCTCCAGAGCCAGCTCCACGGCCCAGACCCCCGCCAACATCGCAAGCGCGGCCAAGAAGTACTTCGGCCTAAGGTAGAGATAGCCCTTTGCGTAATACGCCACTGGGAGGAGGACCAGGTAGGCCGCCGCCATGGAGGCCGGAAGGTTGCAATAAGGTACAAGCAATGCGGCGAGGCCCATCGCTATAAACATAAGAGGCAACGCCAACGCGATTACGACGAGACGCATCGAAATTTATATAATGTGAGGTTTAAAAACTGTGGCCATCTACGTAGCCGCCACCGCCATAGGCCGACGGAGGTTCTTCATAGACCTCACTAACTGGGACAGGTTGGAGAGGTACCACAAGCCCTTCCTAGTAAACCCCGGCTGGCCTGAGGGGCTCGCCGGGGGCGTCGTCGATATTGGGAGGTACATGGAGGAGCTGTCGCAGATCTACAAAGAGGCGGCGGAGGCTACAAACAGATCGCAGAGGGAGTTTGTAAAAGCCGCCGCCAAGATCTGGACCTTGAGGTTCATACTGCCGACGCGCGTGGAGGTGGACCAAGCCGCGTTGCGCGAGACGAGGACCTACTGGGAGATCAAGAACCACATAGAAGACGTGGTGGGGAAGAGGTTCGGCCCCTGGGGCGAGGTATACGCCGGCTGGGTCAACGTGGAGACCAGAGACAAGGCGGTTTACATCGGCGGGAGACCCTCGCTGGGGCACACATACCTCCACCTCATCGGGGTGCTTGAGTTGTAGAGATCTCCGCCCTGCCGCCGAATTTAGCGATGAGAAGCTGTTTCAGCCGCCCCACGGCGGCCTCGACAAGCGCCTCTGCCCTCCCCCTATCCTCGGCGCTTGCGTAGATGTGGATGTGCAACAGCGGCGCCTCCACTTCAAAGCCCTTGGGGTGGGACTTTACATACAGCGCGGGGTCCATCCTCATAACTTCGCGTATAACCGGGGCGACGTCTGCCTCGGGCACCCTCCTGACCACCAGCACCTGCTCCGCGAAGTAGACAGGCGGCCCCCTAGATCTGAGCACAGGCTCGACATAGCCCTCAAATATGGCCTCCATTTCGCGGGGGACGCCGGGCAACAGCACCACGACCCTCCCCCCATGTTCGTAGAGTATGCCTGGCGCCGTGCCCGCGGGGTTGG
This sequence comes from Pyrobaculum sp., assembly GCA_009903905.1. The sequence continues at coordinate 7,646 of WYEI01000261.1, forward strand.
GAAGCGGCTTGGCGCCCGGCGGCATCATGGCCATCTTCTCACGCTCAGGCGTCAAGGGGTACCCCCTAGCCTCATACTTCTCCTTCACCATCCTCAAAGCCTCTTGGTTAACTACAGGCTCAACGCCGAGCGCCTTGCAGAACGCTAGGTTCGTAATGTCGTCTGGCGTGGGGCCGAGGCCCCCCGTCGAGATGACCACGTCAGCCCTCCCCAGCGCCTCCCTGAAGACCTCGACTATGTCGCCCTCCTCGTCTGGCACCGCGACCACCCGCCTGACAGAGTACCCCAGGTGGGTAAGCTTGGAGGCCAGCCACGCCGCGTTTGTGTTCACCACGCGTCCAATTAATAACTCGTTTCCTACCGAGAGGATCCAGGCAACGCCTTTGCCCATGTAGTAAGCTCCCTAGAGACTTTTATCTCTTCCCGTATAACCACAAAAAGCCCCAGGAGCGTCGCCGCGATGCCGATGGCCTGCAGGGGCAACGCGACGCCGGCGCCTAACGTGAC
>WYEI01000291.1 GCA_009903905.1 Pyrobaculum sp.
TCCGTAAACTCGACCTCAAGCCCGGGTAGGAGCGGCAACTTAACTCTCTTCATCCCCTCCCGACCTCCTCAAGCGCCCTCCTCACTGCCTCCCTATGTAGGGGCGTCTGCCAAGCCACGTTTCTGCCGATGCCGAGTTCTGGGTCTCTTTCGGGTGGGGGCTGGTCGATCCAGAATATCTGTTGTCTTTCGTATATGTTGTAGAGGATGAGGTTTCTCTCCACCAGCTGTTTGATCAGCTCCTCGGGGGCGTCTGGGCTCCACAAGGCCTCGGGGTCCTCCACAGCCTTCTCAAGCCAGCTCCTCCACCTCGCCACGAAGTTCGGCGTCAGCCTCTTCTCTCTGATGAGCCGCGTCGCCACGGCACCGCTGTTCCAGCTGGTTAAGTAAAGCCTAGAAAGCATACCAGGGTTTCCGCCGGTCCACCTCCAGACATCTTCGAAGGAGGGCTTGGGACCCGGCAGTTTCTCATACAGTTGCCTAAAGCCCTCCCGCGGCATATTCCACATGGGCATTACGTCGGCCCACCTATGGCGGCCGATTTCGGCTCTTGAGAGCCCCTCGCTTGTGGCGGCGACGGCGATTATCCTCTCGTAGTCTCTTGGCGGGTACTCGACGAGGTTTAGCAACTTTTTGACGTATAGGCCGGCTTTTTCGATGCCTATGGCCTGGAAGGCCTCGTCGACGAGCACCGCGACTTTCTTCTTCCCACGCCTAATCAGCTCCTTGATCACTTCTATCGCCAGATACGCAAGCTTAACCTCCGCAACGCCGGAGACCTCAGACGCGGCCTCAGCAAGCCTCCTAGCCACCTCAGCGACGTCTGTATGAGCAGTGAAATCCACATGAGAAACATCGACATAGACGACGTCGTAGCCAAACCCCCTAAGCACCTCGGCGGCCTGCCTCAAAAAAGCAGACTTGCCGCAACCCTCCGGGCCGAAGATAACCACGGGAAACAAAGCCCCCCTCTCCGCCCACGTCGCAACCTGGCCAAGCCCCACCTCTCTATCCACGAACTCCACGTCCAGGTTAGCAAACTTCACAGCAACTCTCCTCACGAAAAACCCAGACTACCAACTTTAATATTTTCCCCAAATCTGCCGACTCCTAGACCCATCGGCACCGCCAAGTATCACGCCAGCACCACGCCCAGCCCCGCCGGTCCCGACCCCGGGCCTCGCCCGCTAGATGCTCCAGCTAGCCAACAACCAGAGTCATGTATATTGTACGATTAGGCTCCTCATCTCAAACTCCCTGAGAAACTCCTCCGGCACGTCGCCGGTTCAGAGCGCCTCCGGATCCTCAACAACCTCGTAGGTCGCTTCCTCCACTTAGCTACAAAACCCGCCGTCTACCTCTTCCCCGCAACACGTCCTCCCAACCCCTCTCCACAGCCCACCCAGCCTTTACAGCCTTGTTAACATCACCGGATTTCTGCCGGTGAGCCGCCACGTCTCTTCGAACGGCGGCTTGGAATCTCCTACAGTTGCCTAAAGCCCTCCTTAGGCATGTCCACATTAGCCCCAGAAGAGCCCATCTGTGTATTCTCTGGAGATTCTCTCGCTTGCGGCCACGAGGACGACGATGTTTCCGTAGTCATACACCGGGTATTCAATCGTGTTAAGCAAGCCCTTTACATATGCCACCGCTATATCAAGGCCAATTGCCTGGAAGACGGCGTATAGATGACGGCGATCTTCCGCCTGCGCCTCTTCAGAATCTATCTCCCGCGTGAGGTCAAACACCGCCAGCGCGAACCTGCCCCATTTCTCCTCCAGCGTCTTCCGCACAAGGTCTGCGAAGAGCGTCTCAACGCCGGATCGTCCACCTCAGCCGCGAAGACCCTATCCAGCAGATGCAAGTAGAAGAAGTCGCACCCAAGCTCCCTAAGCATGGCGGCCGCCTGCCGGAGGAAGGCGGTCTTGCCGCATCCCTCTGGGCCGAATACGACGACGGGCCACCTCGTGCCTTTCTCAGCCCACTCCGCTATCTGCGCCAAGGCGCGGTCTCTGTCCGTGAACTCCGTCTTTACGCTGGAGACAAACTCAGGCATTTTTCTCCTCACATCTCGGTGGATGCTCTTGTAATTATGCTTTGTACAAGGCATGGCTAGGTTTCAGAAACGCGCGTAAAGTAGCCAATAACAGCGGTTCAAACGACGCCGCCGGTCTAGAAGCTTAACGTGTTAAAGCCCTCCTCACCTCTTCTAGCGCTTTTTCCAGCTCGTCGCTCCACTTGACGCGTCCTTTGAGCGTCTCGACGCGTCTGGCGAGTTCTTTGAGGAGTAGCAAGACGTCGGCGGCGGCTGACTTCCTCGTCGTGTATTTAGACAACGCCATGTCTGGATCAGGGCCGTGGTATTGGTACTCGTGGAGGTCAAGCGCAACGGCAGTCCAGGCGGAGATGCCGTAGTGGCCCGCCTCTTCTAGAAGCCTACTCAACTCCTTCATCCTAGTCGTCGGGACCCGGGGGACGGCCTTAGACTCCAGCCACCTCCTCTCATCCTCCGACCTGGCCAAGGCCTTTAGCTTCTCCAGCTCAAGCCGGAGGAGGGCCGCCAGGAGGGCCTTCCAGGCGTGGAAAGCCATCCCGGCGGCGTCGCGGGTGAAGCCCCTCTCAAGATACTCCAGCGCTAGGCGGGCCTCGCCCAGAGTCTCAAGAAGCCTAGCCTCCACATAGCCCTCATCGGAGGGCTTAGGAAGGGGCTTCTCCACAAGCTCAACAACCATGGAAGTGGCGGGGTCGTCTCTTAAAAGTCTTTTTGGGCTTACGGGGCCGTGGGTGTCTGTTAACGTCTTCGTCTGTTGTTTTGCGGATGGCGTGGTGGTCTTAAGTTTTGTTATGGAGTTGTAAACGTAGGCGTGTCGTGGTGTTGTGGTTTTGTTAATCGTCTTGTGGACGTTGACTCAACGTGGTGGGGTTGTTTAGTGTACTGTGATCTGGAGGCGGTGAGGGCGGTTGTTGAAAAATGTCGATGGTGTGGGTGGGGCATTTCGCGGCGGTGCGGGGTGTTTCTTCAGTCTTCCCAGTGGAGTTTAGGGTGGACTGCATATCGGGGCGGTGCGGAGCGGGTTGGCCGTGGCCGCTGGTTGTGTCGGGGTTGTTCTTTGTCTTATATGGATGGGGCGCGGCAACTGGGGGCGGTGTGATGCAATTTAAAATCTGCGTAACGAGTTGCGGCGTGGAGATGGTGGTTGAGTTTCTTTGGCGGGTTGTCTCTGTTTTTGCGTGGACGGCGGGGGGTCTCTTCGTCGCTAGATTCCTCTCGGCTAGGGCTTGGCTGTTTGTGGGTCTTTCCCGCCGGCTTGGGGTGCCCGGCGGCTTGTTTGTGGTGGGTCTCGGCGAGGCGAGGGCAGCTCATGCCGCGTTGGCCCAGCTTCTTAGGCGGGGCGAGGTGGACTTCCGGCACGTGCTTAAGTTTTCTTTCGTGACGTGGCCTGTGCGCGTTGTGCTTCTGCACCTCCGGCTGGGCGTGGTGCCGGTGGCTGTGGGGTCTCTGGGCCTCCTCGGCGTCGTGTACCTCGGCTTGGTCTACCTCCCCTCGCTGGTGGGGATGGCGCTTGGGCTTTGGCTGGGCCGCGGCTTGCGGTGGCCTGAGGCGGACGCCGCCGCGGCGCGGCTCTCGGCGCCGTCTATCTTCCGCACGGCCCTCTCGGTGGCTGGGCGCTACGCCGTCTTTGAGGCGGTCTTCCTCGTGCTGGATCTGTGGAATGTAAGAGTCCGGCTGGACTGGCTTCCGCTGAGTCCCGAGGCCGTGGCGGCGGCGTCGCTGGCGGCGGTGAGGCCGACGCTGGGGATCATGGCGGCGGCGCCGTCTTACTGGGGCGGCCGCGTCTCGGCTGGGGAGGTCCTCGCCGCGCTTCTGCTGGGCAGGCTGGTGTATATGGCGTTGCAGGAGTTCCCCCGGGCCACTGTGCAGTTCTACGGCTCGATATATCCGCCGGCCGTCGCCGGGAGGCTTGTGCTGTACACGGCGGCGGTCCTCTTCGCAGTCTCCCTGCCCGCCGCCGCCCTACTGCTCTGGCTCGCCGCCACGAAAAGCCTATAGACGGTGAGGCGTAGGCGATGTTTGACGAGCCACTCAGCCCTCTGACGGCTAAAGGCGCCGGCCGCGTCATGTCTATCCTCAAGACCTCATAAAGAGGAGGGAGTTAGGCTTGAGGGGGCGAAGCTTGTTGTGATGTTCGCCCCGGCGGCGGCTGGAGAGGGTCGAAGATGTAGGCGGTTGAGAAGGAGACCGTAGGTGCAGAGGGGCGTGGATGGTAGACAAGAGACTTGTTGGAGTTTTAAAACTTCGACAAGAATGTAGCCGATGTCGAGGAGAAGATCTGTGCCGTGTTTATGGGGGGTGAACGTAGGGCTACTGGAGGCCTGCGGCGAATAGGAGGGCCTTCAGGTCCTCGGGGTCGGGCGGCTTTTTGAAGTTGGCGACGTAGTTTAGGAGGAGGGTTTTCAAAGCCTCCCACTGCCAAGTCTCGGCGGGGTATCTGCCGGCGGGGGTCTCCACGGCGCCGTTGACGTATCTGGCGTAGAAGCCGCCGATGGCCACTTCGTCTGCGGCTATTCTCAGCTCTAGGCCGGCCTCCTCGGCGGCCTTCTTGGCGTTGGCGTATATACGCGGCGTCGAGTCTTCACCGAAGCGGAGCTTGTCTGCCGGGTTTATGACCGCCACGGCCTCACCCCGTTGCGTCTTTAAAAAGATAGGAGGTCCCACTCCAAGATGTAGTCGCGCACTTCTGCGATAAATCTCCCGTGCCTCAGCGCCTTGGCGGCGGCTGGGTGGACCCCGGCGAGGCGCCACTGGGGGTCCCTAATCTTCTCTCTAGTTATTAATACTCTCTGTTTTCTCTTATTCACGTACACATAAAACACAGGTAAAGAGAATGCCGCGTTTATATACACAACAGGTAAAAACGCCTCAACCACGGCGGCTGGCTTCTCGCCACTCCTCCTCCACGTCTCGGCAACGGACCCCCTCCCTTGCGCATATCTCCTCTATGGTCTTCTTGACGCGGCTCCACCACCAGGGGGTGGGCTCCGCGCGGCGGTAGCGCGCGGCTAGGTGGGCGTCTGCCCTCGGCTTGGGGCGGTAGCGGTCGTAGACGAGCTCCGCCCCTATCTCCCCGGCGAATTTCACCACCTCGGCGATGTCCTGGGGGGCGTCGTTGAAGCTGGGCACCACCGGCCCTAGGAAGATCCAGACCTTCACCCCAGCCGCGGCGAGTTTAGCGGCGGCTCTGGCCCTGGCGAGGGGATGGGCGGCGAGCGGCTCGAGGATCCTCGCCTTGTCTCGCATGGTCGTTATCGTGAAGCCCACGTCTACGGCTTCTCTATGGCGCGTCAAGACGTCGAGGTCGCGAACCACCAAGCCGGACTTGGTCTGGATGGAGACGTGGAAGCCTGCTTGGGCTAGTATCTCCACAGCGCCGCGGGTCAGCCTATATCTCGCCTCGGGGGGCTGGTAGGGGTCTGTGATGGTGGAGAGCCCCACGATACCCGGCTTGGCCTTGGCCACCTCCCGCCTGAGGAGCTCCAGGAGGTTTATCTTGACGTACACCACCTGGCCCCACGCCGCGGCGGGCGGCCCCTTGGTGAAGTCCATGGCGTAGCAGTAGAGACAGCCGTGGAGGCAACCCACGTATGGGTTCAGGGAATAGTCGTACTCCGGGAGGCCCGACGGCGCGAGGGCGCGGCTGGCCCTGATCTCGTATATCTTCACAGGGCGACCTCCAAGACTTGTCCCACCTCAACGTCGCCTAGGTACAGCCTCCCGTTTTTCACGGTCTTCTTCACGCCGCCGACCTCCTCCCGGGGGAGGAAGAGTCTTATCTGCGAGTCGCCTTTTTCCCACTTGGCCGCGGTTTCTGCGGCCCCGTCTTTGACGCGGGCCGCGTTGCCGTGTTCGTCCACGGCCACAGCCACGACGCCGAAGTCCGCCGCGACAATTTTCTTGCCGTATGCCCGCAGAACCACGATCTTAACCACGTATATGCGGGGGTCTCGGCTTAAAAATCTTCACCGCCCAGCCGCCGCTGGTTTCTGACTTGTTGTGACGAGGTCTACGAAGTAGCCTAGGCGGTGGAAACATCTGCTCTCGCCGGGGGGTCTGGAGGGGAGGTTTTCGGGGGCGGACTGGGGCGGGAGGGTGTGCATCTTTCGCACCTTAGGGAGAGTTATTAAGGCGGGTTGATGTGTGAGTTGTGAACGTGTGGCTTCCTCTGCTGGTGGCGTTTTCGTTGGGTGGGGTTGCGGCGTCTCTCGTGGTGGTGTATCTCTTCTATGTGTTGGGCACGTTGCCGCCTGGTTGCTACGCGGATCTCGAGGTTCTGCCCGGCGTCACGATGGACTGCGTAAGGGTGCTGACCAGCGAATACGCCTACGTGCCGGTTCCCGTGCTCGGCCGGGTGCCGCTGGACGTGGCGGCGGCTGTGTGGTTCGTGGTGAACATCGGGGCGGCTCTGTGGCTTTACAAGACGCTGTCGCGGGGGGCGGCCCGTTTCGTCTTCTGGTGGCGCCTCCTGGGCCTCGCCATCTTGCCGTATCTCCTCTATCTGGAATTCGCCGTGTTGAAGGCGGTCTGCATCTACTGCACCGTCATGCATGTCTTCATCTTGGCGGATTTCGTCGTGATTTCTATCTTCCTCCGGAAGATGGCGCCGCTGATAAGGTAGCGCCGTGGCGGCGCCAGAGCTCCTCCAGCCTCTCCAGGTGGTCCCGGGGCAGGGGCCTGCCGTCTGAGGCGGCGGCGTATTCCTCAAGCTCCTCCGGCGCCGTGGCGGTGACCACCACGCTGGCCACGGGGAAGGAGAGCACGTACTTGACGGCGTATTGCGCCAGCGTGAGGCCCAGCTCCCTGGCCAGCGGCGCCACCTCCCTCTCCACGACGGCCCTAGCCTTCAGCATCCACTCCCTAGGCCGCAGGGAGCGGTGGTCTGTGGGGTTTGGGTCGAACCTATCGGTGAGCACGCCAGTGGCGTCGGGCACCCTGACCAGTAACCCGCTTCCGCCGCGTCTGATGAACTCCCTGCCGGGGTCCTGCTCCAGTATGTTAAAGACAAACATCATTACGTCTAGCCCGGCCTCCAAGGCGGCGAGGCCCTCCTCCAGGACATAGGTCTCGGGCCCCAGGGCGGCGCCGACGCACCTCGCCAGCGTCCCCCTCTGCGCCTTGAGCCAAGGCGCGGTTTTCCTCACGGCGTCGGCCGGGGGGTTGTGGATCATGAGTATGTCCGGCCGCCTGCCGAGCCGCTCCGCAGACTTGGCCGCGGCCCAGCCTAAGTAGTCGGGGTCGAAGCGCCTAGTCGGCTTCTCGAAGTGGTAGAAGTCGTAGCCCACCTTGGTGGATATCACCACGTCGTGTCCCCTCAGCCACCGGCCGAGGAGCTCTTCGCTCCTCCCCCTGCCGTATACATCCGCAGTGTCGAAGAGGTTTATGCCCAGGTCCAGGGCCTTGTTGACCAGCCTCCGCGCCTCCTCGTCGCTCAGCCTATAAAGCTCGCTCCCCACCACCCAACCTCCTAGGCCGATCTCAGACACCTCAAGCCCGCAGAGGGTCCTCCGGCGCATGTATCCCCCGCGAACGGCAGATTTAAACTGCGATTACCATCTCCCTCCTGCAGTAAATCCTCGGGAACATCTCGCCGAGGCCCCTCGTCACGTACATGACGGCCTCCCCCCTCCGGTAGAGGCCCCAGGTGTAGCCGAAGTAGCTGATGGTGTAGACAGGCACGTTAAGCGGCACACAAATTTGGCCGCCATGCGTGTGGCCTGCGAGGTAGACCCCCTGCCGCGCCGCTTGGAAGGCGTCCGGCGAGTGGACGAGGACGACGTCTGCGTCGGCCGCGGCGGGGTAGCTCCGCGGGTCATCCCGCCAGTCCAGCCCGTGGATCCTCAGGCCGCCTAGCTGAACCCAGTCGTCCGCCAGCACATGGACGCCCGCGTCTTCAAGCGCCTTGACCCCCTGCCTCAGGGGGAACTTCCTCCTGCTCCAGTGCTCGTGGTTGCCTAAGACAGCCACCTTGGGCCCGGGGAG
>WYEI01000279.1 GCA_009903905.1 Pyrobaculum sp.
AAGGCGGCGTGCCGTCCCCCCACCACGACCCGTAATCGAGCCAAATCCTCACATCCCACGTCCGCGTGGTGGTGGGTATCTGTCCGGTGTAGTTCCTCCTCTCCTCAGGCACCCAAGGCCGCGCGTAGATCGTAGCGTTGTATCGATACTGGCCGGAGCCCTGCCTCTTAGCCACGTCGGCCTTCTGCCAGACGTCTCTTGACGATGAGCACCACTGTACACACGTGTCGTTGACGTATTCACAACACCACTCGCACGTCTCCACCCAGCGGTGAAGGCTGATAGACCTGCTGAACACAGGCTGGGAGGCGTTCTGCACGGCGAAGCTAAACTCCGAACGGACCTCACGAGTAACCGGGCTGATGACCCACTTCTCACCCGTCCACAGGGAGAAGTTGTAAATGCCCCTCCTAACCGTGGTGTCCAACACGGCGCACGCCGTCTTGTTGCCCAAGGCGTTGAAACACGTCTCGTTGTCCGGCCCAGCCAGCCAGCCCCACACCCCGTTGTGAGCATACGTGACGCCTTTATCCACAACCCCGTGTCTATCCCTCGCCGTGTAGTTTACCGCCACCGTCAAAAACCGCCAGTGCTGGGGGACGTCTACACGGAGGTGGTAGCTTCTGTAGCCGAGCCACTGGTGGAATTGACAGATGGCTTTCGACAAGTTAGCTGCCCGCTCCTTAAGCCTCTGCGCCTGGTCGGGGGGCATCAAGTAGTCTATAAACTCTCTGAAGTCGCCGTAAGATATGCACCCGCCCTCTTGGGGCGCCGGCGCCGGGAAGTCCAGCCAAGTGTTTATGGCGACGGCGGAGAGCCACGTCTTGTTGCCGTAGGCTATGGGCGTTACAGAACTAACCGTAGCCGCCACCCAGTCGGTGCCGTTGAAGGCCGCCTTTTCAAACACTTTGTATTTTGCGGCTAGCTCCAGGGCGGTGGCCGCCGCATTCTCCACGTGGGTGGAGTTCAGCGGCACGTCGGTGAGGTTCAACACCTCCCGCATCTTCTCCCCCAGCTTCGTGGCGTTAGGCTTCACGAAGGTGTTGTTGTACCCACCGAGAAAGAGGGTGTGGGGATCGCCTTCAACAACCACCAAAGGCACCGGGGCTATGCCTGTGGCGTTTGTCGCCGTGGCGTTTAGCCACTTCGCCGTCTCCAGGCCCCACACGGCGAATTCCTTCCCCAGCGGCGCCAGGTAGTAGCCGATATACGACGGCACTATCATAATCAACGCGTAAAACAGCAAAGCGCCCCCCAACGCCCTGGTGGGGCCGAAGATGACGGCCAACAACGAAAGAGCCAGAAGCGGCACGGCCATCTTTACTGCTAACTCGGCCATGAACTCCAGGAAGTGGAAAACCATGACGAAGGCGGTGGCGGCGTTGTACGTCGTCAGCGAGATCTGCAGAACCGGATCCCCCACCTTGGAGACGTAGAGTGCGAACTTGGATAGCTGCACGAGGGTGCCTCCCGGCACCAGCGACTCGATTATGTTAACCACAGTCTCCGCAGACGCCACCGCAAAGAGGGCTGTGTAAGACGCTTGCTGGACCGTTAGGAGGGTCTCGAAGGTTTCGTGGATAGCTTTGTAGTTCCTCTCAAGCGCCTCCTGCAGTGAGCCGGCGGGGTAGAAGTATGGGAAGAACTCCCCCTGCCTCACCTCGAAGAGAGGCGGGAGTGGGGACCCCTTGGGGGTGAAGAAAGCTATGGTGTACATGACCACCGCCGGCACTAGAAACAACGCAAAGGCGCCTATAATCGCTGGGTAGATCCACTTGGGGTCTCCTCTTATCAACATCACAGAGGCGGCGAGGACTATCAAGATGACTAGACCTACGTCTAGCATCTCACTCCAGCGAGAGGGATGCCCCTGCGTGGTCGAAGAGGCGGCTGGCGGCGTAGGTCACCACGCCCAGCGTCAGCCCTATTAGGCCGAGCAGAACCATGGCTTGTATCAGCGGCACAGCGCCGAAGGGCGTGGCTGTTAGTGGGGTGAGGAGTATGATGGGGTTTACGGCGGATCTCAGCACGTCCGCCCCGGCCGCCAAGACGATGGGCGCCACCACCGACAGCGCCAAAAGCCAGGCGCCCAGGTTCCGGGTGCGCTCATACGTCACGAGAACCGCTCCAATGGACAGGAATGCGGGCCAGCCGTATGCCATGGCCGCGGCCACTGCATACACCGCGGCCGATATGAAGATGGTGGTGGCTGCCGTCACGATGTACGCCAGCCCGTTCATGATGGCCATAGATATGGGGCTGGTCCACGGCAGTATGCCTGTGCCGACGACTGAAGCCATGTAGCCTGCCAATATTTCCCACGCCGCCCCCACGTAGCTTTGATACGTCGACGCCGCTATGCTAAGCGCTGTCTGGACGTTGCTTGCGAAGTCCTGCCAGCTCTTAGTCTGGTTAAGCACTTGGATGGCTGAGTTGTCTGGGAGCCTCACCCCCGCCACAGACAGGTAGGTGTTCAACCCCCACAGCGACAAGTTCACCAAGATCAGCGCCACTCCGAAAAGCACACCAGAGAGGATTACGTGTTCAAACCCCTCCATGGCCCGCTCTTTCTGCGACCGGCCGCCAATAAACCAGTGCCCCGCGTAGTATAGGGCCTGGGCGGTGAGGACGGCTAAGCCGGAAAGAAAAAGGGGGTCGAGGGAGAGGTCGGAAAAAAAGTTGGGTTGGGCCATAAGCTTGGCTATTATCCTCCTGGCGATGCCCCGGCCGCTGTACCGAATATTGCCTTGTACAAGTCTACGAGAGGCTTAGACACGATCTTCACGAATAAATCCCAAGCGGTGGTGGTGCTGAATTGCCCAGTGATTATTGACGTAGCGGCCATGACGCCGTAGAATATGGCAAACAACACGGCGAGCCCTATCGCTATGTCCTTCATACGCTCCACCGCATCCCACATGGCCCCCAGCCTCTGGAAGCGCGTGGGGGCAATATATGAGACAGCTATGTGGAATATGGCTATCCCCACGGCGGCCCAAAACATCGCTCCGAACAGAGTCACCACAAGCCCTACCCCGCCTACAGACCAGCCTGTAATCTCGCCAACTACCTTCGTCGCGTTGCCAGCAGTGGGTGTGTTGGTGGCGGCGGTGTTAGTATTCGTCGTAGTCTGAGCATGCACAAACGCCGCCAGCACCACAAACAGCAGAAGCGCCGCCGCCACCGCCTTCTTAGCCTTCACCGCCTTGGCCTTCTCCTTGCCCTCTTCAGCTCCCTTCTTCTTCACCTGTGGTTTAGTTGTGGGGGGCATGAGACGCCGTGTTTCCGGCCGGATAAACCTTAACTCCGCTGAACCCGACCCCCGCCTAGTCCTACCCCTGCCGCGGTTTTTGGGTGCTGAAGGCGCCGCCTGTGCAGGCCTCCGGCGGCCTCGAAGCTACTTCAGAAGCTCCAAGACGTCGCGTCTGGTGAGGTATCCGTAGGTCTCCTCCTCCACTGCGTCGGCTAGGTCGTTAACCAAATCTCTGTGGGGCAGTATCTTCTCCAGTAGGTGCCGGTTTTCTCTTAGAAACTCGGCGAGGTCTTTTCTAACCCAGCGGGGGTCCACCTCGTAGAGTCCCTCCCTCTCCATGCGTAGCCTGTACTTCTCGCGCCACGCCGCCACCTCCCTCCTCAACCCACGTCTCAACGCCACAAACGCCTCCTCAGCCTCCCTACGCGAGACTTCGGCTTCACGGCGGGTTTCCGCGGAGGCCTTCAGCAAGTCGGCCACGGCGGCGTATATGCCGTTGACGAGAGCCCTAAGCGCCTCCAGCACGTGCATAGCGCCCGCCGCCACCACGCGGCTGATGACTCCAGTTACGTCAGTCTTCTCAATGAGGCGCGGCTTGTGTCTAGTGGAGGGGCCCTTCACGTAGATGTAGAAAGATGTACCATACTGGAGGATCCAGTAGGTGTGGCCGTCTTTCCTCCAAGTCAAAGAGGGAGTCTGTGCCGCCTGCGCTGGTTTCTGGCTCTCGACGGCTTGTTTTACGGTCTCCAGCTCCGCCTTGATCCTCTGCACCGCCTCGGCGCCTGCCTTTGCCAACATTTCCTTGATTTCGGCTATCGGCCGGCGGCCGAGGTACTTCGTTCTCGACCCTTCCCTCCGGTAGAGCATCAGCCCGGAGGGAGACAGCAGAACCCAGTACCTAACGCCGCCAACCACGAGATACACGTCTATAGATGTGAGGTGAGTATTTAACAGTTACCTGTCTCCGCAGTTTAAAACGACATGGCCACACGTCGTTTCGCCTTCTGCAGTTTAAGAGGGGAGGCTTCATAAAGACTCAGTTTAAAACGGCGGTTAAAACGGCTGAGGCGGCTGAAGCGTGTTTAAAATACGTGGTTTAAGACAGCGGAAGAAGACCAGGTGTGGTTGACAGGCGCGGAGAGGTGGAAGGGGGAAAAGGGCGTGGTTTTTACTTGAGTTTTTCGAATTTCTCTACGAGGTCGTATAAGGTGGCGCGCTCCCGCCTCGGCCTTGGCTTCCTCCAGCGTTTGTACCTCCGCTTGCGGTACTTAGTCGGGGTGCTTAGATACTTCTGAACCTCCTCCCGGAACTTCCTCTCCTCCTCCTCCCTGTCGAAACAAACCACGTCAAACGCCTTGCTGTACAGCCGCGCCAAACCCCGCGGCTTCTTGACCCTACAGTCGTATTTACTGCTTCCCTGCATCCACTCCTTCCACTCCTTGTAAAAAACCCGGCTACTGGGGCGCATAGCTACGTCGTAGACCCTAAGGCGGTATGTCAAGTGAAGCTCCTCCGAGAAAAGCCAACGCACTCTAGTCACAGACTTGGCCACCATAAGGAGGGGCATCTCCATCAACAAGACATCGATAGAGCGTATCCAGAACCCTACACCCCCTGAGCCAGGCGGGTCGGCCCCCGCAATCATGGGATACAGCTCCCTCCTCAGCTTAATCACCACAGCCGCCAGCGCCAAGTTAGTTATGGTTTGTACGAGGAGGAGCTCAATCATCTCACTGAAGCTTCTCCGCCATCTGCCTAACTATCCCCTCCCACACCTCCTTAGCGTCGAGGGGCTTCTTGTAGACCCTGGTGATGGAGATCTCCCTATACCCCTCCTCCTTCTTCTCAGAAGTCTTCACTATGACGTTCTCCGCCAGAGGCTTCTCGTTGTTTAGAAACTTCCTACTGACTTCATCAAAGTCGAAGTTATCCAGCGCAAAAACCACCTTCCGCAGAGTCTGCCAAATGGGGATGAGGAGGCGGAGCAACCATATGGTCACCGCCAGGTTAGCCAAGGCGATGGCTATGACCACCACCTGGTACAACTCCATGTTTGCGACCCTTCAGAAGCTTATAAGAATAACGCTTCGTTGAAACTACAGTGTTGTCCGAAACTGTCAGTAAAGCCCGTCTTCTTTGATTTCGTAATGTATCTCCACGTCTGGCGACATTCCTGGAACGTCCATAGGCCACATGTAGCCCTCCAACTTTGACTTATTGGGTCTAGACATCATAAACAAGGCATTGACCCCATGTAGCAGGATGTTCCCACCAGCCGGCTTCTTGATCTTAGCCGCAAACACCTCAGGTATGTCAATAACCTGGTCTGTGAGTATGGCCGCGGTGCCGTACACCCTGGCCATACGGCGCAAGATGTCCAGCAAATACGCCAGAAACTGCTGACGCGGCGCCAGCATGCCTCTGCCGCGGAACTGCGCCCTAAGTGCATGCGACACGAAGGAGTCTATGACCACGAGGTCAACCGGCTGTTTAAAGAGAGACAGAAGGATCTCCTTGACGTCCAACACGTCGGTGGCTTGTGTGATGGTTAGCCTATCCACCAACGCGTTTAGGTCTGTGCCAAACCTCTTGGCAATATGCTCAAACATTTTGGCGTTCAGCGCCCCTTCGGTCTCTATATAGACCACGCGCCAATTTTCCACAGCCGCCTTAACCGACACTTGTATGGCGAACATAGACTTCCCCGCGCCGAATTCGCCGGCGAAGCCGTAGAGCAGCCCCCTCCTAAGCCCGCCCCAAGGCACCTTCTCGTCGAATTCGGTTACGCCTGTCTTCAAGACAGGTAGAGACTGTTGAATCTTAAACATCTCCGATATTGGCATGGGCCTAGGCGCAACACCCGCCAGCCGCCTAATCTCCGCCAACGCCGTCTCCGCCTTCTCCAGCTCGTCCTCCCTGCCCAAGAGCTGGGCCAACTCAACAACGTTCATGGCCGCCAACGCCTTGACGCCGTATTCACTACACAGCTTAACCACCTCCTCCTTCCACGGCCCGCCATAGCGCCGGCATTCATCAGGCGCCTCCGCAACCTCGGAGCTCTTCTTAGGCATGTCTCAACGCGTCGGGGGGCGGATAAACCCTACCCTCCTCTCAATACGCCTGAGATCCCTCTCTGCCAAGACAGCATCGTAGAGGCGGCGCACGACGCCGGCTTCCCCCTCCATCTCTGCATATATCTTCATGGCGGCGCCCCAAGGCCCCCTGCGTATATCTACAAAGTCAGCGCGGCACAGCGGCGTGCACCAGATCCACTCCCCCACCCTCCCCAGCGCCTCCAGAGGCCTCCTCCCGGCGAGGACGTCGAGGAAGGTGGGGAAGGCGCCTCTGGCGATTGTGACGAGCGGGCCGCCGTAGACGTTGACGCGGGCCCAGAACTCCACACCCCGCTCCGAAACCCTTCTATACAGCCGGAACTCGCCCAGCAACACGCCCACCGGCGTAAACAGATCGAAGCGTTCAGAGGTTGTATACTCCCGCATACCACCGCAAGAAATCCCCCCACTCCTCCTCCGAAAAATAAGCAACCTCCAGCTCCTCTGCAAGTCTCTTGTCGCCTACCACAACGAGGAAGGCCTTTCCCACATGCCGCCTCAGCTCCTCCGTGGTCTTCACCACGCGGAAGCCGGGAGGGGCCTTTTCCGCGCCGTAAACCACCACGTCCATATGTCCACCTAGCCGGGTTCGGATAAATCTTCCGCCCGCCAGAACCGCCCACGCTGAAATATCAACACTGTGCACCGCTCGGCGGCCTTTACGGCGTCGTAATCCCGCGTCACCACGGCGCATCCAGCGCCGCATTCAGCCTCGCAGAGCTCTACTGCGTACACCTCGGCGGGCTTCTGCTCAGAGAGTCGGCAGTCTAAGCCGTAGCGCCGGCAGAGGTCGAGGTAACGCCGGGCGAGAGACATATGCGACTCATGCCAGGCATCTACCACAAACACCGCGTTGACGCCGGCCTCGGCGGCTGAGGCGAAGAGCTCCTCTGGCACAGCGAGAGAAGCCGCCACCGAAAACACATCTACGTAAAGTCTGCGGTAGTTTACAATAGAGTCGGGCCGTAGGTCGAAGCGCCCCTTTCTATTCTTCACCTTCATGCAGCCTCTCCACGAGGAATTTGGCCACGGCCAGCGGCACCTCTTCTCCCTCCGCCTCGTAGATGACGTGGCCTGAGCACTTCACGGCGATGCGTCTGTGGGTTGAGATGACGACTATGCGGTATTTCGGGTTGGCGAAAGATGTCAGCTTAGCCACCCCGCCGCTCCTCTCGACTAGCGGTTTTGCGTAAAGCTCGCCGTCGGCCTCAAGCCTCCCCCGGCACTCCACCTCAGCCTCCACGACGTATACCCGCCTGTTCTCCAGCCGCTGAAGCGCCTTCCTGTATCGCCGATACAGCATTACGGCGGCTATGTGAGTACAGATTTCTTTACGGCGCCTAAAGCCGAAAGCCGAGGCGTAGCATGTGCAATACCAACGGCCCTCACTCTCCGAAAACCAGACTTGATACAGCGGCTTCCAATCCCCCAGCTCCCGGCGGCCTTGCACAAGGTACAGGTTCTCCCTCACCTCCCTCACGTCCCCCAGCCTCAGAAGGGCCCTCCTTATCCAGCTTCGCGATTTGCCGGGGAAGGTACTCGATAGAGACTCCACCGCCCTCCTAAGAGGGTCTTGCCGCATACGGCGGCACCGTCATCCTCAGCTGGCCCCAGGTGCC
>WYEI01000281.1 GCA_009903905.1 Pyrobaculum sp.
GTCTGCAACTCCATAGACACCGAGCTGAATAGAGAAGGCAGAATATTCGTCATGAAGTGTCTAGCCTGCGGAGCCTCCACGCCGGTTAAGCCGCTTTGATGGACCCACTCGGCGTGGGGGCGGCCCTGGCGGCCGCCGCCATCTGGGCCCTGGTCATATTTCTCTACAAGAGACACATGGAGAGCCTAGACGCAACCGCCGTCAACTTCTCCCGCCTGATATACGTCGCGGCCCTCCTGGCGCCCACGGCGTTGTTCATCAAGCCGGCCCCCGGCCTGTGGGCCGCCGTGGTCAGCGGCGTTGTGACGCTGTTCGTCGGGGACAGCCTCTACTTCTACGCCATCCACAAGGTGGGCGGCTCCGTGGCGGCTCCCCTCGCCTACACGTACATCGTGATGGCTCAGTACTTCGCCCTACTCCTCGGAGAAGAGGTTTCGCAGTGGCTAATACTCTCGTCTCTCCTGGCGGTGGCTGGCGTCTCCCTCCTCGCCGGCGGAGGCGGCGTGCGGCTAAGCCCCCTGGGCCTGGCGGCGGCCGCCGCCGCGGCCCTTCTGTGGTCCCTCGGCATGACCGCCGTGAAGCTCGCCGTGCTGGGGAACGTAAACCCCCTGGCAGTCGCCTACCTAAGGGCCGCCTCGGCCTGCGCCGCCCTCGGCCTATATCTGGCGGCGAAGAGGAGGCTAAAGGTGGTCAAGTCCCCCCTCTTCGCGGCGGCCTCCCTCATGGACTTGGGCGTCGGGTCCGCCCTCTTCGCCTTCGCCGTCGGGAAAATAGGCCTGGCGCCTACGACCATATTAGTATCCGCCTCCCCCCTAATAACGCAACTCTACGCAAAAGCCACAGGCGTCGAGAACCTGACGCCCAGACAGATGGCAGGCGCCGCGGCGATCTTCGCCGCGGTCCTCACAGCTGTGGGCTCAACACCCAGCGCTACCCCACCCTAGGCTTACGCACGTTCACTGAAAGACGCCGACGTGTCCGGCCTTCGCATGCCTTGGCGGCGCGGGCCGTCTTAATGGCCCGAATCTAGAAGGACGTCTCAGCCGCGGCGGCTAGCCGCGTCTCCTGACGTATGCAAGTAAGTGCTTCACGACTCTACACGAGATGTAGAGAGACGACACGTCAATAAACGCGATAAGAGGCACGTTCCACCTAACATAGACGTCGAACCCCATATCAAACGCCCTAGAAAGCAACCGGTCAACAAGTCCAGAACCGACAGAGAGGAGTATGCCTGGCTCTATGTCTCTCGGCACCCACACGACTAGGAGCTGCTCTCCAAACCGCCAGGAGATGCCCGGCACGTAAGGCACGTCTTCAGTTATCGCCACGTCGCTCTCCACCTCGTAAACGTAAACCCTCTGAGCCGCAGTCGAGACTACAAACAACGTCATGACCACCAGCGCCGCCGCCACCCACCGCGCCGCTGAGAGGCCGCCCTCCTCCACCTTGCTAGACTTAGGCAACATCACGTGGTCGCCATAAACTTCAGCTTTTATTTTACGTTCGTAAACTAGATAACTCAATTTAATTTAGGCTGTAAACATAATTAAAATTATCTAAGATTGGCGACGTTGTCCAGCCGCAGACGTGAGCTGGCTTCGCGTAGAAACTGCTGTCCCGCATGCACGGCGCCGCCTCTCTGGGTGGGGTTGTGCCCATCCTCTCGGCGTGCCGCGCGGCGAGTAGGCGGCGGCCTGTGTCACGGGGCGAGTGTGGGTTTGTAGAGCTTGAGGTATAGGATGACTGCAAGCAGCAGAGTCCACATGGGCGTCAAGACGTTGACCCACCTGTTCAGCTTTGTGCAGTTTTCCGTCGCCGATATGTGCAGAAGCTCTAGGACCACTAGGGGGCCGGAGAGCAGAGCCGCCGCCTCTGTCCAGCTTGGGAACCCCAGCATGTGCGCCATTGTAAGCCCGGTGGCCCCCAGCGCCGCCAGCGCCAGGGCCTGGAGGTGAGCCACCCGTCGGTATTTGGCCAAGACGTCGTCGTTGCATATGTCGCGGACCACGAGGTAGGCGCCGAGGCCCGCCGCCGTCCACACGGCAAACGAGAGGAGGTGAACCGCCTTCAGCAACGGCCACAGGCCCTCCACACTTAGTCGTCTTCAGGTCTTTAAAAACGTTTGTCAAGCCGCCGGCGTTATATTAAGATAGGGAATTTGGATGATGTATGGCCGTCGTAATTACGTCGGGGAGGGCGCATAAGGCCGAGTTGTTGGTCAAAATATTGCTGAAACACGGCATTGAGCCGGTCTATCTGCCCGTCCTCAAGGTAGAGGAGGTGGGGGTCGACGCGGCGTCCTTTGTGAGGCAGATCGAGGGCTTCCACGTCTTCATATTCATGACAGGCCAGTCGGCCTTCAGCCTGGCCAACTTGGCGAAGTCCGCCGGCGTGTACGACCAGCTCAGAGAGAGGCTGAGGGCTATGGAGGTGTACTGCCGCGGCTCCAAGGCGGCGGGCAACGTCAAGACCCACTTCGGCGTCGAGTGCAAGGCCACGTACGAGACCAGCGACGAGCTCCTCCAGGTCGCGGGCCCCAGGATGGCCGGGAGGAAAGTTGCCGTCTCCTTCTACGGGGTTGTGGACACAGAGTTCCTGGAGGAGCTGAGGAAAACCGCGGCTGATGTGGCCTACATACAGACCTACCACAGCGAGGAGACCGACAACGCTAAGGCCGTGGCCGACCTGGTGCTCAGGGGGGGTGTTCCTTGGTGGTCTTCACCAGCGGCGTCGCGGTAGACGCCTTCTTCAACTCCCTAGACGAGGGTCTCCGCGCCAAGGTGGCGGAGGCGCTGAACAAAGGGACCTGCAGGGCGGCAGCCGCACCCAGGCCCCGGCACCTTGGTGCCCGGCAAGTACTTCCTCACCAACGCAATAGGGGAGGGGAAGATAACGGCGATAAACCTCCAGACGATGGATCTGGAGAAGTACATAACGTATCCGAGGGAGCGCCCCCACGCAGATCCAGTACAACGAGCAACTGGCCAAGAAGGGCTTAGACGCGTTTAAGGACGTTGCTGGCTGTGGTGGCTGGTCTCGCGCTTCGCAGAAGGTAAATGTACCTCTTTTTTCTAGTTCTTGAGTTTTTTCTAAACAGAATACTCAACAGATTCTGGATCTTCGTCCCCGCGACGCCCGTCACGCACATCCTCTTTGTGGGGATCCAGTGGGTTGGGTTTATCTCAATGCTCGCCCTATACGTCTACTCCTTCCTGTTGCTGGGTCACTGGGGCAGGAGGGCCCTGCCGCTTACCGCGGCGGCCCTTATCTTGACGGCTGTGGACCTGGCGTCCTGCGTGGGGATCTACATAAAACTCCTCTGGCTCCTTCCGTTGTTTTTCTCGCTCTTCTTCCGGGACAGGCTCAACCTGGCGTTTGGGGTTTACTACGCCGCGAGGGGGGCTGTGGATTCGGCGCTGGGCGGGCCTGGGCTCTACACTTGGCTATTTGATCTGGCGTGGGCGTTGTTGCCCCTGCTGGGGGATACACGATTAGGAAGTGGGCTGTGCTGGCCGCCGCGGCGGCGCTGGCTGTCGTTG
Source organism: Pyrobaculum sp. (assembly GCA_009903905.1). The sequence continues at coordinate 3,543 of WYEI01000281.1, forward strand.
TTGCGTCTCCGTACTACATGGGCATGGTGCTCATCTTCGGCCTCGGCTTGACCGCGCCGCTGTTCTTTCCGCCCGCCGTCTTCACGGCGCTTTCCTCCAAGTCTAGGTATTCCCTTTTCCCGCTCCTGGTGGGCCCCCAGGTGCAGCTATCTGTCCACTACCTGGTGCTGGCGGTGGGGATGGGGTATGTTGTACGTGGGGAACTCAAGAGGTGAGCTCTACATAGTTGAGAGAGGCAGGGCGCGTGGGCTAGACTTGGCGGCTGAGGTGCCTTGGGCAGACGACGGCATTCACTACGGCAGCGCCGTGCTGAGGGGCGGCCGCCTCTACAAGCCCGACGGGTCGCCGTTTGGCGAGTTCAACCTCGTGCTTATACCCTACGGCCTGGTAGGCGGCGTACACGAGGCGCCTAGATACGCCGTTGTGGTGCTGGGCGACGAGGCGAAAGTAATAGACCTGGACAGCTGGCGGCCCGTGCACGAGGTGAGGTGTCTGGGGAAGTGGGACTTTTCGCCCATCTACCCCTTCGCAGACGTTAAGTCTCTCTACTGCACAGACGGCTTCGTGGTTGTGGCGACGCCCGGGGAGTACCGCCTCATACCGGCGCCATGCGGCGTAAGCTTCCACGTAGATATGCTGGACCCCCGCATCTTAATGGTGAGAGATGTCGAGACGGGCGAGGAGTCGATATACACGGTGTTTAAGACCTTTACGCTAGACGGGAGATATCTCGCCACCTACGCGGTGGAGGGGTCAGAAGGCGCCGAGCCCCTCTCCGTGGCCAGGGGCCTCGTCTACTACGTCCCCGGCGCCGTTGTGTGGAAGGGCCGGAGAATCGCCGCCACAGACTTCTTCCTATCGACCTACGGCGTAGTTATTGGCCGGCGGGTAGTAGGCGACGCGGAGCTAAACGCACCCAGCGAGCCGGAATACGTCCTCCTAGACAAATACATATGCAACAAGGAGGTGGCCCACATAAGGGCCAGATAGGGGCACAGTTGCCAAAACATAGGAGATAGACAGTCAGAGGGGAGCCGCTCCGCGTATCCTCCATTCAAGGAGCCGACTGCCGCGTCTTGACGAGTTCCAGCAGTAGCTTCTGGATCTCCAGGAGAGTGGTCTGGAGGGCGTCAATCCTCTTAGCCAAGTCATCAATCCTCTTATTCGTCTCGTCAATTCTGGCAGAGAGACTCCTCGCCAAGTCGTCAATCCTCTTGTTAACTTCATCAATCCTTTTGTTTGTCTCGTCTATCCGCGCCGAGAGCGTCTTCGTAACTTCGTCTATCCGCGTAGATAAGCTCTTCGTCACGTCGTCTATCCTCTTGTTCGTCTCGTCGATTCTGCTGTCTAGTCTTGCTATGTCGGCTCTTATTTCTTTCAGGTCGCCTACTATGGTGCCGAGGTAGAGGATGAGGACGTCTTCAGTAGACAGCTTCTTACCCTCCCTAATCTTGCCCAAGACATGCTCCACAGCCATCTTAAGCGCGTCGTAAGCAACGCTGGAGGCATCAGCCACGAGACTGCCTCCAGCCATGTATAAAAACGTTGCGCGTAATAGTTGCTTGGGTTGGTGGATTGAAATTTGTATTCATGAGGTTAGTTGCTTGTTGTATGGCCTTGTTGCTCTACGGTTTCTCTTGTGGCTTGCTCGGGGGCGTCCCTTTGATGTTTGCCGTGGATTTTCCACTTGGACTATTACCGCGTCGTTTCTCCGTCTTTGTAGCTTATTTCAGCTGTGGGGTTGGCGCTCAAAATAAATGGGGAAGTCGTAAACGTGGTTTATGGATATCTACCAGATACTGCAGACGCTACATGTATTGTTCGCCACTGTTTGGGTTGGGGGTCACATAACCTTGTTAATGGCGTATGGCGCCGAGCTCAAGCGCGGCACGACGAACCCTCTTCTGGACTTTGAGCGTCGGTACGAGAAGATTGGGCTACCCTCGCTTATTTTCGCGGCGGCCACCGGCGTGGCGATGCTATACGTCGGGTGGGGGAAGTGGCCTATGGCGGCGCATATAAAGATGGGTCTCTTCGTCATCCTAATTCTGATCGCCCTACACGCGCGGCTACGCCTAATACCTAGGCTCAAGAGGGGTAAGGACGTGGGGGGCCTGCTCCTCCTCCACGTGGCCGCCGTCACCGCGATCTCTATAGCTTTCGTGGTGCTGGGGGCGGCCATAAGGTTCGGGATGCCTCCCTAAGTCTTTTGGTAGCCTTTCAATTGCACATATTGTCCTGTGGCGGCTGAGAGCCGCAACTGCGTGAGGCAATGTGCCGATTAGTGGAAGGAGACGTAAGGCTGGTTTATGCGGTTAACCGGAAGCTTTTTCCCCCTCGGCGGGGTTTTTATGTCATGAAAAACGGGTGGACTTATCTGGTGGCTGGCGTAACCGTGTTGGTGTATATCGTATACATCGCCATGGCTGTCTGGACTTTTTACAACCTGCCGCCCATACCCGAGAAGGTGGTGACTAAGAGCGGCCAGCTACTCTTCACTGCCCAAGACGTCATAGAGGGCAAAATCTTGGCTCAGAAATACGGGTTGCTGGACTACGGCTCGTTTCTGGGCTTCGGCGGCTACTTCGGCATAGACTACACCGCCTACACCATGAAGTTCTACGTAGACAAGGTCAAAGAGCTCAGAGGCCTCTCTCTGTCGGACGCCGACGTTAAGCAACTTTTGACACCCCAGCTCACCGCACGGTCCTCCTCGGTTTTTGCGCCGGCCTCTGGCGTGGCGGTGGTTAGCGACGAGTTCGGGAAGGCCTTTGGCGAGGCTGTCAATTTTTACGGGGAGCTCTTCGGCCCCAGGTCGGAGTCCACAGGCCTAAGGCCGAACCTCATCACGAACCAGGAGGAGGTCAGGAAGATCGTAGCCTTCTTCACATGGGGCGTCATGATTGCGATGGCTAACTACACAAACGGCTTTCCACATCTGCCAGGCATATTGGGCCCCAACATCCACGTCACGGTGGCCACGTGGGCTACCTTCTTCGTGATGCTTCTGGTCATCATGCCCCTTGCGGGGTACGTCATCATGAAGTTCCTTGACTACTGGAAGGAGCCGAGGGTCACGCTTCAGCTTCCGCCTCCCGGCCCCGCCCAGAGGCTCGCCCTCATGGGCTTCGTGCTGGCGGTTCTGGGCCTCTCCGTGCAGGGGCTCCTCGGCGGCTACCTGATGCATAAATACACAGAGCCGGCGGAGCTCTACGGCATCTCCGGCATAAATAACATACTGCCCTTCAACGTGGCACGCGGCCTTCACTACAACCTAGCCATCCTCTGGATCGCCGTCTCCTGGGTCTCCTTCGCCCTCTTTGTGTTGCCCTACCTCGGCGTCCAGCTCAGCAGGGCAAGGGTTCTCGCCATACTCGGCGCCGGCGCCGTGACCGCCCTCGGCATATTGCTAGGCCTGTGGGCCTCCTACCTCCGCCTCCTGCCTGACCCCATCTGGTTCATCGTAGGGTCGCAGGGGAGGCCCGTCATAAGCCAAGGCACTTTCTGGCTGTTGCTGATTGCGGCTCTCCTGTTCTATCTATCGCTAACGGTGTGGAGGGCTTCCAAGACCTCGCCCGAGCCCATACAGCCCCTCGTCAAGATCCTGGCAATCGCCCTCGCCGGCACAGCCTTCGGGGCCTTCATGGGGGCCCTTCCCGTGGTGACGCCGTGGTGGCACTTCACTATCGACGAGTACTTCCGCTGGATCATCATCCACGCCTTCGTGGAGGGCTTCTGGCCCGCCATTGTCATCCCCATCCTCTTGATCCTCTTCGTCATAGCCGGCATGGTGCCTCCGAAGATGGCCGTGGCGGCCGCCGGTCTCGACGCAGCGCTTGAAATAGTGACGGGCATGATAGGGACTGCGCACCACTATTACTGGGGAGGCCAGCCCACCCTCTGGATGTACGTCGGCGCTGTGATGTCCACGCTGGAGGTCATACCCCTCGGCTTCCTGATCGCATACACCATGGTGATGTGGAGGCGGGGCGAGTACAAGACGGAGCTCCAGAAGACGCTCCTCACCTTTGTGATGGTGGCCGCCTTCGGCGGCGCCATAGGCGTCGTGGCTTTCGGCGCAGGTCTCATAAACATGCCCGTGGTGAACTACTACACTCACGGCTCCCAGGCCACCATGATCCACGCCCACCTAGCCATGCCGCTGTCCTACGGCGTCCCCACAATGCTGATGTGGACCGTTGCGTTTTTCTTGGCGGGTGCCTTCGGCGAGGCGCATCTCCGCCGTCTGAGAATAGCCGTCGTCGTGATGGCAGTCGGCTTCTACCTCCAAGTACTGATTTCGCTTATGTTGCTCATGACCAACCAGTTCATCACC
>WYEI01000175.1 GCA_009903905.1 Pyrobaculum sp.
GAGCTGGCGTCTATGGGGGCGGCGGAGTTCACGGCGCAGACGTACTTCCACAGCTTGGCCTGGTTTATAGATAGGGGGGAGTTCAGGGAGCAGGTGGAGATGCAGGTCAGGGCAGTGGAGGAGCTGATTGGCCATAGGCCCCGCGCCGCGGAGAACACCGAGTTTATCTACAACAACGACGTCGCGTGTTTTCTGCACTCCATGGGGTTTTCCACTGTGGTTACGGAGGGGGTGGATTGGGTGCTTGGGTGGAGATCTCCCAACTACGTGTACAAGGCGTGGGGGTGCGACGCCAGGGTGTTGGTGAGGAACTACCGCCTAAGCGACGACGTTGGTTTTAGATTCGGCGCCAGGTGGTGGGACCAGTGGCCTCTCACCGCCGACAAATACGCCGCGTGGCTGGAGGCGACGCCGGGAGACCTCGTCTTTATAGCGGTCGACTACGAAACCTTTGGAGAACACCACTGGCCTGAGTCGGGCATCCACGAGTTTCTGCGCTGGTTGCCTAGGGAGGTGGCGAAGAGGCCTAGGCTGAGGTTCGCCACGGTGTCTGAGGCCGCCTCTAGACACCCCCCGAGGGATGTCTACGACGTGCCTCCCTGGGCGACTATCAGCTGGGCGGACGAGCGCGACCTCTCTGCGTGGCTGGGCAACGAGCTCCAGAGAAACGCCTTTGCCCTTCTGTCTTGGCTCTACCCATACGCCAAGGCCCTCGGCGGCGAGGTTCTGCGGCTGTGGCGGGAGCTGTCCACCAGCGACCACCTCTACTACCAAGCCACCAAGATGGGCCCCGCCGGGGAGGTCCACTCTTACTTCAGCCCCTACGGCTCCGCCTACAAGGCCCACGACGTGTACACGGCCGCCCTCTACGCCTTAGTCCTCCACATAAGGGAGAGGTGGAGCGCCGAGGCCGCGGAGAGGGTAGTCTTCAACGACGAGAGATGTTTCTACGGCGGAGGCGTCAAGATATGTTCGCTGAAGGATCTGCGGGCTGTAGACGCCGGTTTTAAGGAGCGCCACAGGCGGGACCTGCTGAGGTGGCTGACCGACGTGTTCCTCCTGACGCCGGCGGAGGCCGAGAGGGCTTTGTCTATTCGATAGGTTTTTTACATACTCGGCCTAAGGAGCCGTGTATACCCCGGAGAGGATAAGGCGCGTTTTCATAGTCTCCATGGAGATGGCGGGGTTGGTGAAGGTGGGCGGCCTCGGCGAGGCGGTGCGGCAGTACGCCGTGGGGCTCGCCAGGAGGGGCTACGACGTGACCGTCTTGATGCCAAGCCACGGGCGGCATCTGGACCCCAGCCGCGGCTTTGACCTCTACCCGCTTGACTTCAGGGCGTGTGGGGAGAGGTGGGGTCTCGACGGGAGGGCCTACCCATACTGCCTAGGCGCCGAGATGACCTTCGTGGAGGGGGTTAAGGTGGTGATGTTTAAGGGCCTCGACTACGCCACAGGACACGTGTTTGACAGGTGGGGGGTTTATGAATACGCCGAGGAGAAGGCGGCGTTGCTGGCGAGGGCGGCCGCGGCGTTTGCCGGGCGTTTCGGCATGCCCGACCTCGTCCACGTGAACGACTGGCCCACTGTGCTGGCGGGCATCGCCTTGAAGGACCTGGCCGAGAGGCGGGGGATCGCGCTCCCGCTCCTCTTCACCATACACCTCTCTTGGGATTACCGCTTCCCGTGGCACTACGCCGAGTGGGCCGGCCTGTCTGATAGGGAGCATCCGGTGTGGCGGGTTTGCTGCCACCGCCGCGAGGGCTACAGGTCGGTGTGGGACGAGGGGTGGGGGAGCGTGGAGAGATTCGGCGCTGTGGAGGCCGACGCCGTGTCGACGGTGAGCTACGGCTACTTAGAGGAGCTTCTGCGGAAATACGGCGGGTGGATACGGGAGAAGAGTTGCGTGGTGTACAACTCCACCGATTGGTCTCTCGACGACGTGAAGGGCGTATCTGAGGGCGACGTCTGGCGGCTCGTGGAGGAGGTGGAGCGGATGGGCGTTGCGGGGGGGCTGGACAGACGAGGCGCGCTTTTTCTCGCCGTGGGCCGCCTCACGCCGCAGAAGGGCTTCGACTTGGCCGTGAGGGCGCTGGACTACGCGCCGGACGCAAGGTTGCTGATCTTGGGCGTCCCGGCGGGGGACTGGGGCTACGAGGAGTATCTGCGGAGACTCGTCTGGGAGAGAGGCGGCCGAGTTGCCCTATCTACCGCCAGACTGCCGCCGAGGCTCTATAAGGCGCTTCACTACGTTGCCAAGGCCCTCGTCATGCCCTCTAGGTGGGAGCCCTTCGGCATCTCGGCCATCGAGGCAATGGCGTTGGGGACTCCGGTCATCGCCACGAGAGTAGGCGGGTTGGCTGAGGTGGTCGACGGATACGGCGTGTTGGTGGAGCCTGAGGACGTGGAGGGGCTTGGCAGGGCCGTGCAGGCCGTGGCGGCTGGGCAGTACAAACTGCCGCCGCGTGAATACATAGCAAGGTACGTCGATGGAAGATTCAGGCTTGTCCACACTGTGGATATGCTTGAGAAGTGTTACGAAAAAGCTAGGCAATTTGCGTACTACAGAGGAATCAGCGGCTAGCCGGTGTTCCATAAATTTTTAAAATAGGGAACATAATATTTCGTGGTTAGAATCGCTGTTATCCCTGTCGGCGGCGAGGCGGTGAGGCTGAGGCCTCTCACGGTCGAGACGTCCAAGGCCATGGTCCGTTTCCTCAACAGGCCGCTTGTGGAGCTCTCTATTCTGCACCTGGCCCAGCAGGGGGTTGAGGAGTTTTACTTCGGGGTGAGGGGGTACCACAACTACCGCGACGTATACGACTACTTCCGCGAGGGGGGTTGGTTCGCCGTGAAATACGACAGGAAGATACGTATCAGGTACATGCCTAGGGTTGAGACGCGCGGCAATGCGGAGGCTGTTCTGGCCGCGCTTGAGTACTACGACATAAAGGAGCCCGTGTTGGTTATACAGGGAGACAACGTGTTTAAGCTCGACGTCCAGGACATGTACAGCTTCCACAGGTCCAAGAAGGCGTTTATCACCATCGCGCTTAAGGAGGAGACCGGCGACTTGAGCGAATTCGGCGTAGCGGCCGTGGACGAGAACATGCGCATATTGAAATTCGTGGAGAAGCCAAAGAGGAGGGAGGACGCCCCCAGCAACCTGGTGAACACAGGTCTATACCTGCTGTCTGAGGACTTCCGCAACTTCTTCAGGGGGGAGGTGGGCCAGAAGCTGTATCTAGAGGGCCGGCTGGACTTCGGCGGGGACGTCATACCCACCTCGATAGAGAGCGGGCTCCCCGTCTACGGATACCCCATCAAGGGCTACTGGTTCGACGTGGGGTCGCCGGGGCGGTACCTAAAGGCGGTTCACTACCTACTCAAGCACCTGACCCCCTACGAGCTGGAGGCGGAGGAGATAGCCCCAGCGATCTATGCCCAGGGGACCAGCGAGCAGTCTAAGGCGCTTAAAGAGAAAATAGGCGAGGACATAAGAAACGGGGTGATAAAGGCGGAGGGCCCCGTGTTGATAGGCAGACACGTACAGATAGGCGCAGAGACCTATATCAAGGAGTCCGTGATAGACAACTACGTAATAATCAAGGAGTCCTGCACTGTAGAGAACTCCGTGGTTATGGACCGCTCATACATAGGCAGAGGCGCAACTGTGAGGCGCTCCATCATCGGCCGCCACGTATATGTGGGCGACGGCGCCGTGGTGGAGGACTCAGTAATCGCAGACAACGCCACAATCGGCGAAGGGGCCATCCTCAAGGGAGTTCGGGTGTGGCCCCACAAAACCGTGGAAAGAGGCGTGAAATTAGAGGGCTTCTCAGTGGTTTAACACCGGAGATACCGCAAAACCGAAAGCACGATGAAGACCGCCTCCTCCGTCCGAATACTCTCCACTCCTTGATTAGGCACGAAGTTAATCATTTCGCCAGGCGGCTCAATCCCCGCCTCTCTGTAGATTTCGTCCAGCCCCTTCCGCGGTCCGCCGAACACCACCAGCGTTCTTTTTCCAACCTTGGGCTTGACCTCGCATATGGATCTCCCCTCTTTTCCAGTCAAGATAACCGAGTCGAAACCCTCCACCAGCCTCTCCAACGGCTTCACCTCTACCTTGAAGCCCCAGTAGGCAGGCGGCGGGCCCCTATACACCGACGCCCTATAGGTGTCGGGTCTGCCTGCTGGCGCCTCTATCTTGACCATGAGACGTGTGCCTACGGGGTATGGCTTAGGCACCTTTGCATATTTCCTCGCTCCTATGTACACCAACGAGTAATACCCATCCCACCGCTCTACCATCCCCTCGCGCACTTCGCCGATGGCAGGCTCAAGCGGCACTGTGTGACTTGGAATCTTAAGCGGTGGAAGAAGGCCGGCTAGTCTAAGCCGCCTGTCGAGTTTAAACACCTTCTTCCTGAGGTAGGGAGGCGTGACGAGGTACTCCAACACGGTCTTGGCGAGGTCTATCTCCTCCCTAAGCGGCGCGCCGTAGTAGTAGATCACCACAGTCTCAGTCTTAAAAATCGCCGCGGCCCGGGCCAAGTAGCCGAGCTTACGTATTTTGCTCGCCTCGTCAGGAGCCTCTAAAAGAAAATCGTGGGGGATTGCGATTGAAAACACCTACTTCTTCTGCTTCTCTGCTCCCTTCTTCTCCTCTTTTTTCTTCTTCTCCTTTTCCTCGGCTTCGGCCTCTATCCCAAGCTTCCTCGCCTCCTCCTCGCTCGTCATGAATAGAGATGTCCTCTGACGGCCGCCCATGGGAACTCCGAATGTCCCCGTTTAAAAACTTACCGCGTTACTGGCCGAGCAACTGCTTGAGGCCGGGGTACATCTCCATCATCTGTTCACGCATGACCAAGGCGTAGTACTGCAACGCGATCTCTATCAACAGTATGAGGCCTGCTCCGCCGCCCCATACGCCGAGTATATTGCCGAGCGCGGCGAAGGAGCCGGCTAAGAACCCGCTTATTATCGTCAAGGCGTTGATAGGCCTTTCAAGAATCTTGGCAAGTATCTTCTCGCTTTGCCTAAAGCCCGGGACGTGGAGTTGTGACTGCGTAAATTGCCTCGCCTGGTCCTCGGCGCTTAAGCCGGCCAGCTGGACCCAGACCCAGGCAAAAGCTATGGCCAAAGCCACATACACTAGGTAGTGCAGAATCAACGCCGGCACGTTGAAGAAAAATCTATGCGGTAGGAAGATCACCTGAACGACTTCTCCGACGACGGGGTTTCCTGCGAAGGGCAGGAGTAGCTGGCCGACAAGCAAAAGGGAGTAGGTGGTGAATATAATCGGCAACACTGAGACGTAAACGAATCTAAGCGGAATAGTGAACTTTATCCCTCTGTATTGACCAGCCGTAACCGGTATGTTCACTTTCATCATCTCCAGGTAAAGTATAACAAAGGCTAAGACTAAAGTAGATAAGAGCCCAACGAAATCTGGGAGATACGTAACAGTTGTCTGGTCTTTAGGTACTACAGGACGATTCACCAGACCCACAAGCGCCGTGGCGTCTCCCCTTGTGAAAAGATCGTACAAAGCCGCTCCAAGAGCCGGCAAAAGCCCGAAGACATGCGGCGAGTCGTTGTTATCTATGACGACGTCCCAAGAAAACAGACTGAGAATTATCTGGCGCGAGACGCCTAGGAAGATTATTAGACTTATCGCACTGCCGATGCCCCAGCCCTTAGACATCAAGTCGTCTAGTAGCATTATGATCACTGTAGCCATCAACAACTGAACAACTATCAAAACTCCGCCGAGCGGCGTAACTTGACCGAACTGATTTCCCAGCACATAGGCCACGGCCTCCAGCGCGGCTATCCCCAAGGCCGTCCACTTCAGCAACAGGGTAAACTTAAGACGGTCTTCTCGCTTGTTGAGATCTAGGTTCATTAGGCCAGAGAAGGCGAAGACCTCTAGGAGTATGCCCGCGATGACGATGGGGCCGATGCCGAGATGCGCCAAAGTGCCGTATGCAGTGCCGAAGATTATTGACAAAAGTAGCTGGGCTTGTTGGGTGCCTTGTTGTTGTTGTGTATGCGCTACGCCGTAGAGCGGCGTGATGGTCATGAGTATGTAGACGGTAGCTACGACGGCTGTCCAGAAAAGCCTCCTGGAGAGAGGTATTCTTCGTGGTGGTCTCGATACGGTGGGTATGAAGGTTAAGAAGTCCATTATCTATGCGCAGTAGGTATGATCCTCACCTCGCCGCCTGCCTTTTCAATCTTCTCCACAGCAAGTCGGCTGGCAACCGGCGTGTAGACGACCATGGGGATGTCCACCTCGCCGCCCCCAAGCAACTTGTTGTAGCCGATGTCGAGGAGGTTGATGACGTATTTGCCCCCCTCCTCCTTGGCTTTGCCCTCTTTCTTCAGCTCCTTAATGATTTCGGCGAGTTTGCCCACGTTAATAGGTCTCCACTCCACGGTTATGACCTCCGGCTGTTTAAAGCCGTGTTTGCCGTAGAAGGGCCAGCCGGTGCCGCTTTCGCCGTATTTCATTACGAGAGACCATTTGTGTTTGTGGAAGCCCACCATGCCCTTGCCTCCGGAGCCCCCGCTTTTTCTGTGTTGCCCAACTCTGCCCCACCCGTGTGTCCTGCTCCCTCGCCTATACTTCACAGCTGGTTTAAAGCGACGAACCATACTATGCCCCCCGCTTTAGGCCTAATTTAAATTTTTCTACTTAGGGTATCCAAACTTCCGCAGGGTCTCCGGCGTGTGGTGCGCCAACGCGGCGGCGCCTACCGCCACCTCGTCGTCGCCAAACGACGCCTGCGCAATCGCCGGCTCCCTAACGCCGAGGTACTCCTTCAGCCTCTCGGGGAGCTTCCCGGCTATTATGTCCCAGTTGTTAAGCGCCACGGAGCCCCCAATCAGGAGGAGCTCCGGGTCGTAGGCGGCGGCTATTGTGGCCACCCCCGCGGCCACGGCGTCTAGCCACAGCTCCACGAACTCCCTCGCCCTCTCGTGGCCCTGCCTATATCTCCTAAATATCTCCGCCGGCTCGATGGGAGGCTCGCCGGTGACCTCTTGGTAGAAGCCGGGCATGTTGGCGCCTCCCACAAAGGCCTCGAGGTGGCCGCGGCCGTTGCATCCGCACCTCCTCCCAGAGCGGAAGTCGATGACGGCGTGGCCGAGCTCATGCGCGTTTCCGTCTTTTCCCAGCAGGAGGACGCCGTTTACGATAGCCCCTATCCCCACCCCTGTGGAAAGCGTGACGTAGACTAGGTTCTCTACGGGGTGTCTAAACATGTACTCGCCCCACACGGCAGCCACGCAGTCGTTAGCCACCGCGATCGGCTTTCCAAACCTCTTGAGAGGTTCGACAAGCGGGAACCGCCGCGAAGGCGAATTAGGCGCGTTGACAACCCACCCCGTCTTCAGGTCTAGAGGCCCAATAGACCCCACGCCCACTGCGTCGAAGGGCCAGCCAGCCACAGCCTTGGCGGCATCTTCCACGGGGTTTGCACTTGTTTTAATCTTGACTCTATTTATCACGCGTCCCACCTCATCTATCAGCAACGCCCTTGTCCACGTGGCGCCAACGTCTATCCCCAGGTAGAGCCGCATAGAGGGGATCACCTAGCGGTTAAAAACTCTATCCGCGCCTATAGAGATCTACATTGGGGTTATGTAAATTAATATTTTTAAGTAGAGAAAAAGCTCATCTCATGGCCCACATAAGCGGGGCGTACATAACAAGCGCATTTCTCGAAAACACCCTGGTGGCTATAAAACGCGGTGTTGAGCTGGCAAATCTTCCGCCGGAGTTCTTTGAGGCATTGAGTAAACCACAACGTATACTAGTGGTCAACATACCCGTGA
>WYEI01000146.1 GCA_009903905.1 Pyrobaculum sp.
ACACGTACCCGTAGACCGTGCTTATGTTGAATCCGTACTTCCTGATTTCTTGGATTATGGCGTAGCCGTGTAGGGGGCCCCGCCTGTTGAGTATGCTCACCACGTACAGCCAGAGGTTTCCTTGGCCTATGCATCGCCTGAATCGTTGATAAGCTCTCATGTCTTTTCTGCCGGTTATCTGGAACGGAGCTTCCGCTTAGGTATCTGGAGCTTTTTAAGCATCTTGGTATTGTCTTGTGGAGCCGTGGGTATAAGTAGATCAGAAATCCAGATGTCTATTAACAACCTCGCGCCAGCAACCTCTACCATAAATGCTGAGCGCTCAAACCACTTGATCTGCATATGCCGCAGTGATTTGGTGAATATATCTTTTGTGCTTGACTTTTTCTTAAGTGCCGGGGTGATTAGAGTATCCTCACGTATTCCCTTGCCGCCGCGGCGTAGGCTAATAGCCCCTTCGGCCTGTACACCTCTTTTATCTTCTCCTCATATACCTCGTATCTGCTGAACGCCAGCTCTAGCTTGACCTCCCTCACGGCGCCGTCTTCTGCACAATACGCCTTCAGCTGATTCAATGAGAGACACACCTCAGAGCCGTCCACTGCCACATATACCTCCACCATGTACGGATGCGGGTTAGACACCGGCCTCTGCCTTATCACATCCACCATCCACGGGTATTTACGCAGAACCTTAGCAATCTCCACAAGCTCCTGTTTGGCGTGGGGAGCCCACGCCCTCACCCACTCCATGCCGAAGGCACCCAGCTCCGGCCACTCCCGCAGAAGCTCCTCCACTGGGTCGTACTTGATAACTAAAGCCGGCTTAGGCGGCTCATTCATCTTCTCCACCTCTCTCTTGTAGTCCTCTATAATCTGCCTGACACAGTCGTCCACGGAGCGGCAGTGGGGCTGATACAGCTTTACGCCGTTTACAACGACGCCGCAAAAGACGTCGTACTGATTAACCCCCGCGCCCACCTTTACGTACTCATACCACAACCCCACGTCGTGCTGTCCGCTCAGCTCCCACAACGCATCAGCCACTTGTTGCCTAAGGCACCCACCCACATCCTCATCCCTCCTTCTCCTCCACCTCTCCTTCGCCTCCCACCTCCTCCTATCTCTTGAGTGAACCCACACCCCATACCGCACGCACACACCTCTGCGGCAACCCTCCGCCGTCAGCATCCCCTCGTATAGGCATCCATCGGTACACCACTCCTTCGGAGGCGGCTCATACTCCACATACTGGAGGATTCCGAGTTTTTGAGGTAGCTCAAAAACGGCGGCTGTGGTCTTGATTTTCTTAGCCGCCGTCGTCATATCCACTCCTTCAAAGCCGAAAGAGCCTCCTCCACAGCCCACCTCTCGATTAGGTAGGTGCCTCTCTTGATCCTCCTGGCGAGCCCCCTCTCCACAAGCCTCATCATGAGGCTGTGCACAGCCATGCCGCACCTCCTATCCACGCCGCACACGTCACGCGTCCTTACGGAAATCAAGAAACCCCTCCCACCCTCCAGCCGCCTCTGCACGTACCAAAGCAGAGCCGGCAGGTACTGCTTTATCTTCCGCCTCATACCCTCAACCTTTTGGCGGCGTTTCTGATGCTGACAGGATTTGCGCCAGCCGCCTCAGCCAGCGCCTTCAAGAGGCCCAGCTTCTTCAACGACGCCAGCCAAAGAGCCGCCGCCGCAGAAACCCACGGATTTTTGCCGGCCAAAACCCTCCTGTTCTTTTCAAGAAGCTCCACTGCCGATTTGACTATAGACGCCGGCAGATTAACCCTAGCCGCCAACATCCCCACGTAGTCATCTACGGAGGGCCTCCTCTCCAGCCTCATCTCCTCCTTAAGCCTCCACGCCACCCTCCTAACCCTCCGCTCCTCGGCTTTACTACATTTGAGGAAGTCCTCCAGCGGCCTGGGCACGCCGGCCGCCTTAGCCGCTGTCCACAGCACAGCCACAGCCACCACCTCCGGCGGAAAGCCGGCCACAAGGTCGAAATACCGCTTCACCAGGGATTCAGCCTCCTCTGCCACGCGTTGCGGCAGTCCGACGCACTCCTTAACGCGCTTCAGCTCGCCTCCTATCGCCGCCAGCCTCCTCTCGTAACCATGCAGGGTCTCTCTGTGGAACTTCGCCAGCCTACGCCACTCCGCCCCATGCTCCGGCTTAACGGCCATGTCAGTCTTGATAACAAGTTTAAGCGGGGCCGTCCTAACCCGCTTCTCCTTGTCAAAAGAACGCCACTCCGGCCCAGTGTCTACTGCTGATTCAGCCACCACCAGCCCACACTGCGCACACACCACCTCTCCCCTCTGCAGGTCGTCTACTAGTGGACCCCCACAGGCTGGACACCCAGCCATGACCTGGAGAAAACAGAGAGGCGGCGTTTAGGGCGAAGAGCCTAGTGACGGCTAAGGTGAAGGCTGGAGAAGGTGGCGGCGAAGGAGCCCGAGTTTGCGCATCTGCTGGCTGAGGTGGCTGAGCATGTGTTGAGCTCCTTCGGCCGGCTTATGGCGTCGCCAGACGCCGCTAGGCATGTCTACAACGCGCTGTTCTACTACTTCGAGGGGTATGAGACGAGGGATGGGGAGTTGCTCTTTAAGATGATTGAACACACAGTGAGAGAAGCCGTAAAGAAGGCGGAGGAGGCCGGCATCCCCGAAGCCGAGTACCGCATCAAGCAGTTTGTGCTTGAGGTAATAGACGTACTGGCTAGGGCCGGTGAGCGCTATAGGAGAGACGCGCTGAGGGGCGTCTTGACTGTTGAAAAGGCGCTTAGGGCGACTGCCTTCGCCGGGCTTTCGGCAGCGGCTCTGTATTCGGTGTACAGCGGTCTCTATTCGGAGGCTGTGGTTTCGTCAGTGGCCTCCGCCGTGGCGTTGGCGGAGGTGGGTCGGTTTAAGGAGGCTGTTGAGTATGTGCAGAAGGCGGCTAAGGCGCTGTATGAGGCGGCGAAGGAGGTGTTCGAACATGTCAAGATAACTGTCCAGCGCCTCGTGGAGCTCTTCGTGGAGGCCGTCACGCGGGTGTTGGCTTGGATCGACGAGCACAAAGCATATCTCTTCCTCATGGCCGCCGTCGCCGCTGGAGTGGTCGCGCTGTCGGTTGCGTTGAATATGTGGGGTATGATTGAGCTGGAGAAGTTGTCGTATGCGGCGTCTCTAACGCCGTTTATACCCGCCGGCGTCAAGGAGTATCCGCGGGAGGAGGCGTTTAAGGTTCTGAGGGAGGCTCCCGATCCCTACGAGAAGTTCAGGGAAAAAATCGCCAAGGCGGCAATTGCCAAGAATGAGAAGCTGGCGGAGCCTTGGGAGTCGCTGAAGATGTTGATAATGCCGAAGCCGTCTGAGGAGGGGAGGCTTATGGTGGGCAAGGCGTATAGTGAACTTGACGAGGGGAAGAAGAAGGCCCTATTCTATGCAACCCTCGCGCTGGAGGAGGCCTTCGGCGTCTACAGGTCCGCGTTGAGAAAATACGCGGAGGGGCTTAGGGAGGCGGTGCAGAGGGTGGAGGTGGGCGAGGAGCCGTTTAAGAATGTTGTGTACGCGGCGGACCTCGGACAGATAAAACAGCTAGCCGAGGAGGAGGGCAAGGCCTTCGAAGAAGCCTTGAGAGTCCTCAGGGAGAGGCTGAATGAATACGCCGTCAAGCATGGCTTGAGGGACCCCCTGGACGTTAATGAGGGCGTGGCTAGAAGGCTGGCGGAGACGAAACATCCGGAGCTCTCTAAGTTCAAAGACGTCAGCTTCGGCGTGAAGGCTTTGGCGGCTTTAATCGCCTATAGGGAGTATGCGCTGGGGAGGAGGGGTGCCTTCGGCACGGCGGTTAGGTACTGGCTTGAGGAGGGCGGGTCTGCCTGGCTCCTCTACTACGCGCCGAAGACGGCGTACGACAGGGCCAAGAAGGCGGGGGTGGAGAAGCCCGCGGCTGTGGAGGAGTTGGTGGCGGAGGCCCTCCGCCGCCTCTTCCTAAAGCCAAGGGCCGACCGCTACCGCGACTTCGTTGAGCTTCTGGGGGGTGGTAAGCTGGCGCTGGAGCTTGAGAAGGCCAAGTCGTCTTACGTGTTTAAGCTATTCAGACTTGAGGAGGGCAACAAGCTCGTCGAACTTGAGGGCGTAAAGCTGAGGATCGAGAAGGTGGGAGAGGGCATAATCTACTCCTTGGAGTTCGACGATATAGAGAGGTGGCAGAAGTTCTTTGGGCAGGAGCTTGAGGCGGCGATGAAGGCGGCGGAGGAGGTTGGGAGGCGCCTGCCTGTGGAGGACCGCTTCCCCTACATGGGGGGCTGGGTTAACTCCGACGTGGCGATAACCAGAAATAGGAAGGGCGAGAGGGTGTTGCAGATGTCTACCTCTCATCTGTGGCAACTTGCCGAGACCCGCGCCCTCTTTGACTGGTCCGACATTGTAGCGTTCCGCGTAAACTTGACTCTTGAGGGGCCGAAGCCGCAGTTCCAGGCCCGCACCTCTCTCGAGAAGCTCGACGAGGCGATTAGGAGGAGCGCGGAGGGCGGGTGGCTCCACATGCTGGGCGTAGAGGCGGGGAGCTGGGACGACCTCAAGCGGTGGGTTGCTGGCCACTGGGGCATCGTGGTGGATGCCGCCGCGAGGCGGCTGAGCGAGGGAGTCCGGGGAGAGCTGGAGGCTCTGAGGAATAAGCTGAACGACGACAAGGTCGCAAGGGAGGTCGTCGCGCCTGCCCTTCTGCTTATTCAGGCGGAGAGGCTTGGCGTAAACGAGGCGACGCTGAGATACTTCGGCGCTGTTATCTCTGGCGCAATAGGCGGCGACGGGTACGTGTCCGCGGCGATGAAGGAAGTCAAGTTGGCCAGCGGCAAGCGCGCCGTTGCCTTGCTCTGGGGGGCCGCCCTAGCGGCGTACGGCATCGAAACGAAGGTGAGGGACGGGAGGGGGTTCGACGTGGCCGCGTCTGGCGGCGATGCTGCCAGGCTGGCTGGCCTATACTTCCTCTACGGGGCTCCTCTGCTTGAGGGAGATGATAGGCTTAAGAGCCACAAGCTGGTTGAAGCTGTGAGACTCGGGGCCGAGGGGCTCAGCGTCAGCTGGGAGGGGCTGAGGAGGAGGACTGAGGACGGCCTCGTCGCCGCCGACTTGACAATATCAGAGGGCGGTGTCGCCGTGAAGTACAACGTATATCTGCGTGACGCGATCGTACTCCAATTCCAATCAACAGACTGGAGCCGCGTAGAGCTTGCGGCCCGCCTACTAAGGCTGGCGGGCGTCAGCGCAGAGGTGAAGAAGGTAGGCGATGGAGGTATATGGCATGTCTACGCCTACACCGACAAGCTTGCAACCGGAGATGAGAAACTTAGAGACGCCCTCGCCAATATCGTTAGGGAGACGATCGCGAGGGGCTGGGTGAACGCCGGCAAGGCGGAGTTCTGGCTAGAGAAGCTGGAGAAGGGGCGCGTATTGATGGAGGGCTGGCCGAAGTACGAAGTGAGACTTGTGCGTAGTGGCGCACTGGTGGTCAAATTCAGCTCCCCCAATCCCGACAGTATAGCACGCGAAGCACAGCGGCTTAAGGAAATGGGGCTTGAGGAGGGCAGACACTTCACAGTCAAGATGCCAAAGGGTGGAAAGGGCTACGTGTATATCCTCAAGGATGGCTTGGCGTACGCCGCCTGGCTCTCGGTATACGGCAAGGATGAAGACCAGAGGAAGCTGGCGGCGGATTTCGTGAAGCGCATACTCAGAAGGGCGGAGGAGGCGGGCGAAGACGTGCGCAAGAAAGCCGAGGAGATCGTGAAGGAGGGCAAGGCGTGGGGCTCCCTAAAGCTGAAGGACTTCAAGAAGGAGGTCGAAGTGGACGGCAAGACATATGTCGTGAAGGTAATAGGCTGGAGTGCCGAGCCTGAGAAAAGTCAGAACGGCAAGCCCTTGCTGAGGATTAGAATTACGGCAGAGGTGGGCCGCGTAGAGGGCGAGCACATTGTAGACCGCGTGGTGCGCGAGTACACAATCACCTACAGCAGACGCAGAGCCGACAACGCGGCCGAGGGACGCGCCTACGCCAGGGGCGATGCGCCGGAGGTCAGGGAGGCAGACGCCGAGAGGTACTCAGCGCTGATCAAAGCCCTCACCGGCAAGGAGCCGAAGGTGCACCACTTGAAAGACGGCAGAATAAAGATAGGGTGCGGCAGGGAGCACCTAGACGGCTTCATGCGCTACACAGAACTCGTAGACGCCATTATGAAGTGGCTAGAGGAGACAAGCCGCCGATGACAAACCCTCACGCTGTATATACAGAGCTGACATCGGCGTCGCCATGAGTTAGCCCATGTTGGGCCAAAACGCCGAGCTTGTTTTCATCTATCGCGCTTTCCCTCGATGAACTCTAGCACCGCCCTGTAGGCCTCGTCGGGGCTCATGTGGACCGGCGGGTTTTTGAAGCCCCACGCGGAGGCGCTTATAAGCGGCCCGCCTATTCCTCTGTCTAGGGCAAGCTTGGCAAGTCTGATGGAGTCTGTGACCACAGCCGCGCTGTTCCACGCGTCGTGTACATCGAGCGTCGCTTCTATCCTTATAGACAGGCCTCCAAATATCTCCGCCTCGATGAGCGTATGCGCTATCTTCCTGTCGCCTAGGAACTGTATATACGCCACGGGCGATATGTAGGCGTCGAACTCCTGGCCCATGGCCATCATCTTGACGGCCGCCGTCTTCGTCTTCTCCTTATCGCCGCGTCTATACATCAGATTTACGAAGTCCGGCGTGCCTCCCACGTTTATCTGGTACGTATGCTTAATCCTAACCCCCCTCAGGGCCAACAGCCTTATAAGCGTCTTGTGGAGAACCGTCGCCCCGATCTGGTTCTGGGTGTCGTCGCCGAGCAACGGCAGTTCCCTCTCGGCGAATCTCCTCTGCCAGTACTCGCTCGTGGCGATGGGGGCCGGCATGGCGTTTACAAAAGCCGCACCAGCCCTTAAGGCGGCCTCGGCGTATGCCTCCGCGGCTTTCTTGGCACCGGTGGGGAGGTAGTTCACGAGAACCTCGGTATTTGTGGAGTTGAGCTCCTTCACCACCTCATCAACAGTGCCCTCGACGACTTTAAGCACGAGCCCGCCCTCGGGCGCTCCGTCGAGCGCTGGGCCTGGGCGCACCGGCACGCCTAGCTTCGGCGGTTTGAAGACCACTGTGGCGTTGTTGGGCGGCTGGAATATCGCCTCTGAGAGGTCCAGGCCCACCTTCCTCGCGTCGATTTCGAACGCAGACGCAAAAACTATGTCGCGCGGGGTGTACCTTCCTATTTCTTCAAAGGCGACCACCGGTTCCAGCTCCGGGTTGTGTTTATACAACTCAACCCCCTGGACGAGAGCCGAGGCGCAGTTGCCAACCCCCACTATGCCGACTCTAATGGGCATGTCTGTCTAAACACATGTGTTAATAAACAATTCGTTAAGTAGGCCGGTGGGGAAAATGAGGTTAGGCTAGTTTTTCCGCCACCACCTCCGCTATGTCCTTAACAGCTACCGCGCTCTCCTTGGTCCTCTTCGCGTCGCTGAGCATGGCGTTGCAGAAGGGGCAGAGCGTCACTATGGTGGAGGCGCCGGTTGCGACAAGCTCCTCGAAGCGTATGTGGCTGATACGTTTCTCCTCAGGCACGTCGTACCAGTAGTTGGCGCCGCCGGCGCCGCAACAGAACGTCTTCTCGCCGCGTCTAGGCGGCTCCTTGACCTCGCCAAGTTTAATCACGA
>WYEI01000004.1 GCA_009903905.1 Pyrobaculum sp.
CCTAGAGAGGGAGGTCGACATGTGGATAGCCTCGATTCTGCGTAAAGACTGGGACAAAGTGGTTAGGTTTGTGGAGTTTAGCAAGAGAGATGTGGTGGAGGTGTTGATGGAAAAGTTGGCGGGGCTGGGCATGGGGCGGACGCAGGTGGAGAAGGCCCTGGTCGACGCGGACTTGGCCAAACGCCCGCCCAGCAAGTGGAGCGAGGAGGATCTCTACAGATTTAGCCACCTAGCCAGGGCCTACAGCAAGCCGATTGTCATAGCCGCAAATAAGATAGATCTGCCCGAGGGCGAAGAGGGCTACAGAAGACTGAGGCAAGCCTATCCAGACCGCATAATAGTGCCCACCTCCGCCGAGGCGGAGCTGGCCCTCCGCCGCGCCGCCGCCAAGGGACTTATCAAATACAAACCCGGCGACCCCAGCTTCGAGATCCTCGGCGAATTGACTCCCCAACAGAAGGCCGTCTTAGACAAAATAGCCGAGCTCATGAAGAAGTGGGGAGGCACCGGAGTAACCAAGGCCATAAATCTGGCCGTGTTTGACGCGCTTAAATACGTGGTGGTGTACCCAGTAGAGGACGAGAGGAGACTTAGCGACAAAAACGGCAACGTGCTCCCCGACCTACTGCTGGTGCCTCACACGTTTACCGCCAGAGATGTGGCTTATGCCGTACATACAGAGCTTGGGAAGAGGTTTGTAGCCGCAATAGATGTAAAAACTGGCAGAAGACTAGCATCAGACGAACCCGTCACCAATGGCACCATCCTTAAGATCTTGACTAAGTGACTTTACTTCTGAGCAACGAGACCCAAATGTTCTTCCTCAACGTCTCTGGCATGTGGCCGTTGCGGCCTTCCTCTACTTGAGGGGTGTAGCTGCCGTTGTGGCCGCTGTGAGGGCGTGTGTCGTATCGCCGAGCGGTCGCCGGGGCAACGTCTGGAGAGCCTTTGTTCTGCCTCTTCAGGAGAGATAACACCTCGTCAAGTTTTCTCAAAACCACGCCGTAAAGATCTTGCACCACCACCGCCGCCCTATCTGCCACAACAGACACAGAGGAGGACACTGGACTTGTGGAGTATGTATATACTGAAGTGACGAAGACGTAGTGATGGGGGGTCTCTAGGCTTGGCTTGTCGGCAATCGCCGCGAGTTTACGCGCCTTTGAAAGAGCTTTATACACCGTGTTTATAGAGATTCCAAGCCTTTCAGCTATCTCCCTAGGCCTCAGACCGCGGGCGTATAACTCAGCAACCTTCCTCTCTGTCTCAGTAAGCCTCATCGACATATCAAACCCACTTAATAATAGCCGTTAGCAGAAATATTTAGGTAATACGTTACGGAGCTTCTCCACGACCTCTCTAGCCACTTCTTCTCTTAACTCCTCTCTACCGTGCCAAATCAAGTTGCCTCCCCACCTCGGAATTACGTGGATATGCATGTGAAACACCATCTGCCCAGCCTCACGGCCGGCATTAGTCACAACGTTGACCGCAGGCGCCCCCAGTTCTCGCCAGGCCTTGGCAAGCCTAGTGGCTATTTCAAAACCCTTCACGGCCCTTTCCAAAGGGGTATCTAAAATGTTCACATAATGCTCTTTAGAGACAACCAACAGATGACCATATGACGCCGGGTATTTGTCGAGGATTACCACAAACTCGTCATCATCGTAGACTTTCCAAGCCGGCGCCTCGCCGCGCACAATCCTACAGAATACGCAATCCATCGCCTAGGGAAAGAAAAGCATTTAAAAAGAATTATACCTACAAGACGGGTGGGGAGTCTGGAGATGCCCGAGGGGGCGGCTGTGAAAAGGCTCCCTGCCGCGGGGTACACACACCGCCTCAACACGTGATCTTGCTTCCGGGGTTCTCCCCCCTGGCTATCGCCTCTATATGTTCCGGCCTCCTCCCGTCGAAGATGTGGGTGGTGATGCAGTTTCTCTTTAGGATTGAAAGGCTCCAAACATCCATAAGCTCGTAGCCGCCAGGCAACGAAGACGAGCGCAGGATCTTCTCAAACTCGTCATACGTCAACTCGGGTATCCTCTTGGCGTCGGGGTTTTTCCTGGGGTCGTCGCTGTAGACCGCGTCTATGTTGGCCGCGTTGAGCAGAGCGGAGGCGCCCACGGCCTCGGCCACCAGCGCCGCCACAGTCGCCGTGGACTGGCCGGGCTGGAAGCCGCCGGAAACCACCACCTGGTGGGTCCGCCACGCCTCCAGAAACTCCTCTATGTTCGTGGGTACCCGGGGGTATGCGTTGTCCAGGAGGGAGATTAGGAGCAACGCGTTGAGGCGGCTGGCGTATATCCCCAGAAGATCTTGGAAGGTGTTGGAGGCTCCTCCCCTCCTGGCCGCTGATATGTACCTCCGGGCGACCTCCCCGCCCCCCGCGACAACCCCGACCTTGTCTTTACGCGTCTTGATAATTTGGGCGTAGCGCAAAACCAGCTCTTCGTCGTCGAATATCCGCCCCGACAGCTTAATTACCAGCGCCATGACTGGCGAGATACGACGCAACTCCCTTCTTCACGCCGTCTACCACGTGGGCGGGGGCATCGTCGAAATCTATCTCAGGGTTTTGGCCGCCACAGACCAGCCTAAACTTTTCAAAGTTTCTCTGCACAACCTCTATCAGATATCTGTCCTCGTACTTGTAGAGAGGCTCGATAAGCGCGTGGTCTGAGCAATCGCTGGATATCCACGCCGCCCGCGACCGCGCCTTAGAGAGCTCGCCGAGTAACGTGTCTACGTCAACCTCCCTGCTGAACAGAAACGCCTTAACCTCCCTACGGCCCAGAAACTTCCTCTGGACCTTTATCACAACTGGGCCGAACTCGCCCTCGCGCCCCTCGGAAATAGCCCTCGTCACCTCCTCGGCGATCTTCGCCAACTCCAGATCCCTCACATGAACTTCTTTAAGCCTCTCGCACTCGCAGACCCTTTTTATGAAGTCAACCACGGCGTCTGCGATGATCCCTGCCACCACGTCGTGTGCAGACACATGCATAAGACGCCAAGGGGTTATAAAAGTTGGCCCAAGATTTCAGGCATGGAGTAGCATCGTCTACTAGGACCTCAACCTCACTACGGCTTCTAACTAGGCTTCTCAACTCTCCACGGAATACGGACTTGAAGACCCGTATCTGCCGGTCCCTGAGGCTTACCGCCTCGTCTCCTCCAGCCACCCCTTTATGGCGTCTGCAAGCTCGACGTAGCGCATGAAACCTTCAAGATGCTCTCTGCCGCACACTATCATTATAATGCCGTCCTTCATGCGGTACACCCTCGGCCTCCTCCCCGTGAGGGCCTCAATCAGCGCTGAAAGCCTCTCGGCGTCTGCCTCACTGCCGCCGGAGGCGCTGGCGTAGGCGTAGCCCACGACCGCGTTGAGCTTCCCATACCTGCCGAAGGTGATTGTGTACTCACGCACCACGCGGTCTACAATGTGCTCGCCCTCCACGCGGCCCACCTCCGCCTTTATCTTAATCCTAAGCAACTTCCTGCCGCCTCTGTCCTCCTCAACGGCTTCTCCGCCTTTCACCTTCACGACATATGTCTTGCCGTTCACTTCGACCTCCTTCTCTAAGCCCTCCAGCTTTAGAGAGCCCCTCGCCCTTCCCTCCTCCACCACCTCCAAGGCCTTTCTGTACACGTCTTTGCCCTCCTCCCAAGCCCTCTGGAGTATGTACTCCACGAACTCGGCCGCCAGCCTCCTCTGCTGTTCATCCTTGCCGTATACGGAGAGCCTGGCGGCGTAGGCCAAACCCTCTTTTAAGATCGAGACGTAGCCATTCTTGCCGCCCTCCGGCGTCTTCACCGAGAAGTGGACGCCCTCCACGAGGCCCATATCCCTAAGCCGCTGTGCCTCCCGCTCTATACTACCGGGGTTGGGGGAGGCAAATCTGACCACCAGCGCGCCCTCTACCAGCCCCACCTCGTACTTCGGCCAGCCCTCCCTCAGCACGCGGCCCTCCTCCAGCTTCTCCAGCCAGAGCTTCGCCTTATCGGCGTCTATCCAGCGGTTCTTGCGCGCTACCTTGACGATCTCGGCGAGGGCCTTTCTGAGCTCCTCGCGCCCAGCCGCAAGCTTGTCGGTGGTGGCTACGACGTACCACACGTCTCCGCCGCCCGCTTTCTCCACCTCTGTGCCGACGCCCACCAGCTTCAATAGCCGGGCCGTGAGCTCGACGCGGCTTCGGTCCGTCGAGACGAATTGGAGCTCGACCTTGTCGCTACGCAGGTATACGTTGTACTTGATCTCGATACCGCCCTCCGAAATGGTCAAATCGGCGGCTACGAGGCCGCCCTCGGTCCGCCTTATGCTGTCCTTGTCAAGCCGCACCTCCACCTGGGTCTCCTTCACGAATTCATTGAACTTGTTGCTTAAATACTCTCCGCCGGCTGAGGGCGCAGAGACGGCGAGAAGGCGCATAAGTCTCGCCGCATTTTTGCCGCTTGCGACTATGTAGTAATACCTGCCCTCGCCTATGTATGCCTGCACGTCGAAGTTCTGCTCGTCGGGCAGGAGTTCCTTGAGCACATACAGCGTAGCTAGGCGCAGTAGCGCGGCGCCTCCGCCGAGCTCCCCACCTACGGCCAGCACGATCAACCTATGCTCCACGTGGCCGTCTCCCGCCAACGCGGTTGCATACATCTCGCCGAAGCGAAGCAACGCCTCCTCTCTGTCGAACTCGTTGTTCCGCGCCTTATCCAGCATTATCAGCTCTAGGGCTGGGGCTACGAACTTCCTAACCACTTCATCCCTCGCGCAGTCCCTGGCGAGGCAGTATACATAGGGATCATCGCCGCTGAGGACGCGCTCAACGACGCCCCGTAGCTCCTCCATAGAGAGACCGACCACTTTAGCTAGGTTTTTGATGCGTCTCTCAGCATCTTTCTTATGCCCTTCTGCGTAGCGGATGATGGCTTGGGCCAACTCATTTGCGTATTCGCCGGTTATCCTCCCGCTGCTCAACGTCTCCACAGCCCTAGCCAGCCTCTTGACGCGCTCCTCGCGCCATCTGCTGTCGTCCATGCCTCTCCTTGCCTCGGCGAAGTGGGCGAGGAGAGCCAGCTCGCCCAGCATCCTCCTCATGAGGCTCTCCCTCTCAGCATCGCTTGCTCTCTCGGGGCCAATCCAGGGCCTCAACTCGTTGGCCAACTCCTTAACCCTCTCCAGGACCCGGCTCCAGTCTACAGCGTACACCAACTCGCGCCAGCTCTCCACACGCCGGCCCAGCACCGACTCAAGCCATCTGCTCTCCCTCAAGATCTGGTCTTCCCTCTCGCGGGGCCAGTACATAGTGACGTTGAGCCTGCGGCCCTCCTTAGTGATGCTGGCTCCGCCGCTGAACGACTCCTCCTCGCCAAGGACGCCGATGTACCAAGCCAACTGCCAAGGATGGGCGGTGGTGCCCGCTATCTGCTTTCCGGAGGTCGTCACGTCTGTGGCACGCCACTCTAGGTATTGCGGCGCCTTGTCAAACCCCGAGAGATCTGGCGCCGTTCTCTTTGCCTCCTCCACAAAACGCCTCAACTCCTCAGAGGTAGCCTTGGAACGCGGTTGCCCCTCCACCATCAGCACATCTACACGCGCCTCAACTCCGCCGTAGGTCCTAAACACTTCGAAGCCTCCCTCCACCCGTCTAAACTTGAGGTCCTCATCGACGGCACTGCCCAAGAGGTATCGTAGAAGCGCAGAGGCGGCACTATCCTCCCAGCCCGCCGCCCCCCTACGCGAGCGGGACGGATCCACAGCCTCGCCGCGCCTCTCGGCGATCCTTTTGGCCTTCTCGTAGGCGCCCTTTGGCGTTAGTAACACTACATCCGCCAGAGTACCCTCCGCCATAAGCAACATCGCCGCATGGCCATATATCCCGCCTCTCGCCACGGAGAGCAAGGCGGCGTAGGCCTTAGTCCCCATGTTGGCGTCTGAGTACTTGCCCAACTCGTGGCTCCTCGCCTCCGCCAGCCCCTCCGCCCTCTTTACGTCCACCTCCAGGTGGGGTCTGAGCTTTTCGTATAGGTCGCGGCTGTGCAATGCGTACAGCGCCAACACTCTGTCCAGCTCCCTCCTCACATGCTCCGCCACCTCCTCCAGTCTCCTCTGAGCCTCACGAAGCTCTCTTATCTTGTCTGCCGTCACCACGAACTCCTGTTTCTCAACCAGCCCCCTCGCCCATCTGTACAGCTCAGCCCACTCCCCATAAACCCACGCGTTTTTCACAAGCGTCTTGTAGAGCACAAGCGTCACAACCACTGCGGCGTCTTTCTCCGCCTCGTCTTTAACGCGCGCCAGCGCCCTCCTCAACTCCACGAGGGGCTTGGGCAGATTCTTCAATCCTGTCAACTTTGAAAACGGCCTCTCCCTCTTCTGAGGGGCGTTGATGACCTCGTTAATGACCTCTTCTATCTTCTGCTTCTCATTCTCATCCACCCTCCACCTATCAGCCACCGCCCTAAACCTCTCCGCCGCCTTCCCGCCAGCATCCGCCAGCCCAGCCACAAACGGCGCGCCCACGGCGGCGTATGCCAGCTTCTCCATCTCCACAAGACCCCACAGGTTCAACGCAACGCCCAGCGCAATTACTCCAGCCGCCGCGGCGGTCATCAGGAAGAGGTATGCTTTGTGCTCATCAACCCACGCCAACACCCTCGCGACGGCTTCAACAAACAGCTCAACGAGACGTTGAGCCGCAACCTTCACCTGCTCAAACACCTCCCTCGCCCCCTCATACAGCGTCTTAGCCGCCTTCTGCACGTACTCAACAGCCTCCCTAAACCGACCCACCTCCGCAAGCACCACGGCGGAGGCCACCGACGAAACCACAGCCTCCGAATAGAGGCCGCTATACACCGAATACAACGCCGCGGCTGAGGCGGCTTTTCCGCGTCTACGCCACATCTCCATGCGCCGGTTTAAAAACAACTATACGCAAAGAAAACCGCTGAAGAAATTAGAAGAGAGACGATGGAGAGGCTTAGTGAGGAGCCCCGGTCGCCCGACCCGGCGGAAGAGTTGTTGAGGAGTAGCCGGAGTTGCAAGCATTCGGCGTTAATTGGGTTAAGAAGTGGCTTGTCCTTAGGGATAGGTTAATCGAAATCGCGAAAGTTATGCGCAGATTCCCGTGGATGGTTGAGGTAATAAGACAGAGACCTATGAGCATCCTCCACCCCTACATGATAGAGGCATATGCGGCGAGGGACGACTCTGATGTGTGTCTCTCCCTCACCTCGTCGAAGACGTACTGCGCACAAGACGGAGCCGTGAGGGCGGTTAAGCTAGAGCTGGAGTTTAAACGATATGAAGTATACGAGGAAAAGATGAGAGAGGTGTACCGCCCCAAGGGACTACTGGCATTCACCATGACGGCGAGAGAATACGTGAGGGTGCTCTAGCTAGACAGACGAAACGCCGCCAATAGGTTGAGGGTACGAACGCCACTGCGAGGAAGATCAAAGCCATAGTCTCGGTCTCTGAACTGCCGCAGAAACTCAAATATATGACCCATCGTCGGCAACACTAGGTGACGAGTCCAGGCTAGCTGAGCGGTGAAGAAGGATCTAAACTCTGATCACCCCCTCTTCCTTGGGTATATGTAGTCCTTGGGAGCCGCCTTAAGAGGCTCTAGGTATGGCCGCAGTGCCTTCGGTATCTCCACAACGCCGTCTTCCCGCTGGAAGTTCTCCAGAATTGCCGTAATTGTACGCGTCGTGGCGA
>WYEI01000150.1 GCA_009903905.1 Pyrobaculum sp.
CGACGTGATGATTATTGACGTAAACGGAGCCGGAGGCGGCTGAGGCTGACGCGCCGAACTTAACCAGCTACGGAGCCGACATGCCGCACAGTCAACATGTGGAATTGGCTACATATGTCCGTTAGACAGAAACCGGAGAGTCGGTAGACGCCGGGGGTGGGATTTGAACCCACGCCCCCGAACGGGGACGGGCTCGCTGCGCCTGGCTTAGCAGGCCCGCGCCTTGGACCAACTCGGCCACCCCGGCTGGGAGATGTTATGGCTACGGTTTTAAATTTTTCTCCTCTCTCGACTTTTTCCACTCTAGGTAGTCTTTGTAGGTTATGCGGTAGCCTCGCGGAGCTAGAGGCTCGTAGAGCATGAAGCGCGCCGGCGGGTAGGGATACATCCTCTTGATGTTTTCAAGACCTGTCAATATCTTCTCTAGGTGCTCAACGGGCAGAGATACGCTTACCTCGTCCTCCTCTGACCAGCCCCACACCACCTCTCCAGACGATGGGATGCTTACATGAGGCCGTTTTGAGCGGTGTGCGCCTACAGCCGCCGAACACGTAAAGAACCAGTTGCTACTAATTTCTGGGAATATGCCGTGCCAGATCAACGCCCTTGCGATGGCGCTTATTTGAGTCGGCGTGCCGTATATAACGGCAACGTCAGGCACAACCTCGGCGGTCTCCAGCGGCGTCACCACTACAGCCTTTATACTGCCCTGTGGCAAGGCTTTTTCCTGTAGCTTAAGAGTTAAGAAGCTCTTGACCTCTTCACTTGAGGTATGCCACTTCAACACCTCACCTAAGTATTCTGGGTACTCCGGCACAAGTCCGTATATATAGGCGCCGACCATGCAGAACATGTCTTCCAACTTAAAGGCTATGGGCTTGCCGTGACGCCTAACAGTGTTGATAACCTGGCATACAGCCATGTGGACGCCGAAGTCCTGCGGTCTCTTAAACCGAGAAACGTCGCAATCCTCGCCACAGAACTTAATACCCACCGGGTAAGTCCTGAGACCAAGCCTAGCTCTGAGCCCCCTGCCAAGGTTTCTAACCTCTCCAATCTCCATAAGTCATGTTTCAACACCAATTTATAGTTTTTTGACTATTAGCAAAAACACCTATAAATCCCGACGTATGCAAGTTCGTGATGAGTAACACAGTCTAGGGTTCGATGCCCGCAGTGGCCAGGGCTGACTCTTCTAGGGCTATTACAGCATAGAAAGGGCAATCAGAACCGCCGACCTTTTCCCGCTCTAAAGGGCGGATGTCCCTCTGGGAGGTCTACCAGCCTTTGCCCGCCTTCGTCGACGTCGGCTGTCTATACACCCCTTGGCACTAAATCGCCTCTTCTCTTAACGCTTCTTAATGTCCCCACACCTCTTACCGCACCTCTGGAGTAATTTCCACGACATGTTTAACACCGTAGCTACGTCTCAAATCGTAGCCGTGTGGACGCGGCAGAATACGTCAACTGCCGCCGTCCTTGGCAACACGAATATTACATCGGCTCTTACGAGGATACGCAACAACAACGGCGTCCCACTCGGCGAACTTCTCCTATTTTAGTTTGGTGAAAAAGAGCCCGGCAGGCTCAGTCTTTATGGAGTATATGTAGTGCATTGTCCATTCCGCCGCGACGCCTTCTTCACCGTGTCCAAAAGAACCTGCCACCCCATTCTCACATGGCGAGGTGGCGTAAACCTCGGCGGAGATAGTTACCTCCACCCATATCACCAGCTATTTAGGTGCAACAGGGACAACCCAGCCACCCCTACCTCAGCAGAGACAAGAATTTTGAAATTTTCACCGACGCTGAAGAAGCTATAAAAATAAGGGAGGTGAGCTTAGCGTCGCCTCGTGGCGAGGTACAACGCCAAAATTGCCGTTACGACGGCTACAGCTATTGCCACATATGTGACTGGATGTACGTAGGGCTTCTCAACCACAACTGTATACGTCGCTGGGGCAATCTGCGTCGTAGCTTGCTCTGTGTGCTGGATAGCGGTGTTGGGACTTCGGCTCGTCGCCTGTATCGTTATGGTTTCGTAATGCGTGTTTCCATTGTCGTCGTCTATCCTCGCAGATATCTCCACAACGCCCCTCGCTCTGAGCATCGCCACGGCCAGCTCCACATTTGTCGCCCCTGGCCTCACCTCGTCCTCCAAGTCCACAGCCTTGAGGACGCCGCCGCTCCACTCCTTCAGCCTAGCCCACGGGGAGAAGCGGACGTGCACAACATCGCCGCCTGTGATGTTTATGGTATAGCCGGCCAAACCCTCCGGCGCCTTGTCGAGGATAAGCGTTACGTTGATGAAGTCGCCGCTCTCCACCACACGTGCCGTCAAGGCCGAGAAAACCAGGTCGGCAGTTAACAGGAATGTAAACAACGCAATTACGTACGTTATGGGCCCGATTTGTATGAACCTAGACGGTGCTACGTTCATCGCACCATTCTAAACAGCGCCACGATGTCGTCGTAGTCTAGGCGGCCGTTTCTGTTGAAGTCGTATAGTTGCCAGCACTCGCGTATCGCCGGGTCGTCGAAGTATCTAAACAGCCTAACCACGTCGTCGTAGTCGAGCCTGCCGTTTCCGTTTAAATCCTCGTAAAGCCCATCGCCGTTTAGATCCCTAGGCATAACCCCGGCAACAGGCCTCGGACAGCCGGAGACGTAGACAACGCCAGGTTTCATAACCACGGCTACGGGCCGTCCGCCGTCGTCATCGATGGTTGCATTTACAACCGAGGCCACGGCAACTCCAGGCGTCAATGCCTTCACAGTTATTTCGGCAAGTACGACGTTCTGCGCGCCGGGCCTGATTACGTCCCTTACATCAACCGCCTTAAGCTCGACCGTGTACTCATCTATCCTCCTCCAGTCGCTAAGCCCAGCCCAGTCGGGGAACTTAACGCCTTCAATCCTAACGTCTGCGGGCACGCACAACGAAGCAGGTGGGCAGTAGCCCGGCAGAAGCGCCGCAGTACGCGTCGTAAACCGCAGTGAGAAGCCCGACAAGCCGCCGGGCGCCCTATCAAGAACAACCCTAACAACGCCGGCGCCTCCCACAGGGATTGTTGCATTTGTGACGTATATCTCAACGCGTGCCCCGCCGGACATCTCCTTCACCGTAAAACAAGCTCTTCCCACCTCCTCGCCCGGGGGTAGCTTTTGTATTGTGTATGGGCCTAGGAAGAAGTTTAATGAAACGCAATACGTGCCCGGCGTGTTTGGCGCCGTGAGGCCGAAGCTTTTTGTAATTACTCTGTGCGCCTCTATCTGCCCGTCCCACAGCCGCGTAATTTCACGGTAGTTCCAGTCGTAGACCACCAGGTGGGCTGTGCAGTTGGCGCAACATCTAGCCAGTACAAACTCGGCGTAGCCGCCGACGACGACGCCTGGGGCGGCCTCATTACTGTTAAGGCGAAACTGGCGGAGGTAAAAACATCTCTCTGGGTTTAGCTCTACGTCGAGAGACATGTCGCTTGATACGTAGATGTTTCTCTCTCCGCTGTATTTAATCTTTGTGCCAGCCACGTCGTATTCTTTCTCTGCCCTTACGACATAGCTCCCCTCGGAGAGTAGGAAAACAGCGACGCCAGAGTAATCAGCATATTGACACATGCCGCTGGCACATACACGCGCGCCTGCGGCGGCGGAGCCGTCTACATGCACAGCCCTCACCTTGACCTGATACTGCCTGCCCACCCTAACCGACTTCTCCACGGCGTCTCTTCCCACATCAGAGCTGTATTCGACGCGTATTGTGTATACGCCGTCTTTTAGGAATGTCACCGGGCCGATGTTTATCATGAGGGTGTGGCATGCGGTTATGCCGACGTCGAGCTCCAGGCCTTTGTAGACATAGTAAACCTCCCTTCCTCCGTAGTAAATCCTTGCCCTGAAACTGCCTCTCTGCCCCGGCGAATCGACGTAGATAGAAAGCCGCAGAGTTCTTGCGTCGATCCAGTCTTCTCTCACTTCGCGGATTTTTGGGGGCATCAGTGCCATGGTGCAGACCTGTCCGAAGCCGTAGATGTCGATGGACTGTATCCACTGCGCCGTGCCCAGCCACAGAGGAATGCCTATAGCCGTAAAGCCCTCACCGGCTTTTGCGACTTGTATCTGCGTCGCCGAATATTGTCTAACAGAGCCCCAGCCCCAAGCACAGTCCCAAGACCCCCCGAGTAGACACAGGCCAACCGCCGCGTCGAAATTCTGGAAGCCGTAAACAGCAACTTCGGCACGTAACGAGCCGGTCATATTGATTGAGGGGATCTCCGAGATCTTCAACCCAACAATCTCGCCGGGCGGAGGCGAGACGTAGGTAGGGTCATACCACGCATAGACATCTGGAGCTATATACTGCCCTACCACGATTACAACCGACAGGACAAGCATTAGTAAAAGCACAGCCCTTGCCATGAACAACTCTGGAGGGGAAAATATATTTTTCTTGCGGCGTCTCTTGACGCAACGCTCATACCATCTCCCCAGATTCGATGTTTACGCAAGACGAAAGACCAAGTCCCATGCTACGTCCTCTCTCCTCGCCAATGTACCAACTAAGGTCCTCAGGTGGTATTTATCAGCCTCTTCGCTACGCGTCTATCCTTTTGTCCCTCGACCGTCTCTGCGAGACGCCTTGCCGCCTCCTCTGCGACTTCAGAAGTCGCTTCACGGGAGATTGAGCGTGACCATATTTGTGAAAAGTCAATCAACGCGTTGCACAAGCCGCTCTATGAGTTCATTCACGTCCTTACTAAGTTTTAAAGCCATCTCGGCTTTTCCCGTGGGCTTCTGTTATCTGCGCTGGGGGATGAGG
This sequence comes from Pyrobaculum sp., assembly GCA_009903905.1. The sequence goes on from WYEI01000150.1 coordinate 4,820, forward strand.
CCAGGTGTCGTCCACAACGTCTCTGTCACGCAAGTCTTCACCCCCTTTCATAGACACTATGGCGTACACGATAATAGGCATAGGACGTATGGCGCCGCGAGCAACGCCCTAGCGGCACGTCTCGCGGAGGGTCAGCTGGTCACCTGCCAACGGGTACGCTGAGTAAGACTCCCGATTCTTTCTCTTATCGATCTCCCTGATGATGCGCCCCTTAAGTTGACAGCTGTCGGCCATTTGGCGCACTTCTGGAAAAGACGCGCCGTTTTTACAAAAGCAACACTTTACAGAGTTTTTGTAAAGAGGAGAAAGGCGCCGGGGGTGGGATTTGAACCCACGCCCCCTTGACGGGGACGGGATCTCCAGTCCCGCGCCTTGGGCCGCTCGGCCACCCCGGCCGTGTCTCCGTGTCTGTTTGTATTTAAGCTTTATCCCCCGATATAGACCTCGCGTACCTTGGGGTCGTTCGCCACTTGGTCCGGCAGGCCCTGCGCTATTACTTTTCCGCTTGCCATTGCGTAGACGTAGTCTACGTATCTGAAAGCTATGTCGATTCTATGCTCAATCACGAGGAATGTAATCCCTTGCTGGTTTATGTCCTTAACTATTTTGAAGACTTCGTGTGCTTGGTCCACGGGAACACCTGCGATGGGTTCGTCTAAGATTACGAGGTCTGCACCCGCCATCAAGGCCCGTGCCAGCTCTAGTAACTTCATTTCACCTGCAGAAAGGAGGTAGGCAGGGGCATCCCACTTGCCGTCGAGCCTAACGGCTCTGAGGATCTTAAAGGCTTTTTTGACTAATTCCTCTTCTTCTTTAACCCAGTTCTTCACAATGGCTGAAAAGACGCTCTCTCCGCGTTGGCCTCTAGCCACGGCCAAGAGATTTTCTAACACTGTAAGCCTCTGGAAGACCTGCGGTATCTGGAAAGTCCGCACTATCCCAGCTTCAAAGATCTTGTGGGGAGGCCACCCCGTGATGTTTATCGCCTTGCCGTCTGCCCTCGTGTAAATCACCTCGCCTACCTCTGGCTTGTAGACGCCCGTGATTACGTTAACTAAAGTAGTTTTGCCGGAGCCGTTAGGCCCTATGATCAAGGTGATCTTCCCCCTTTCTACCTCAACATTCACTCCGTCTAATGCACGAAATGCGCCAAACTGTTTTACGATGTCTTTAGTGGTTAAAATAGAGGCCATTTGCGAAAAAACGCGTAGGTTAAAATGTGTTACTGGAAAAGAGGCTTGCCTTGGTCAAATACCACAATCTTTCTATCTGTGCCGTAGTAGTAGGCGGCGTCTACGTATTTAGGAGTTCCTCCCTCAAGCACTACGCCCCATATGACGTAGTTGGGATACGCACGGTCGCCGGCTGCGTCTAGATATACTTTCCCAGTCGCGCCTTGGTATTTACCTTCCTTACCCCACTGCTCAAGAGTCTCCTTGACTTTTACTGGGTCGTCTGTGCCGATGGAGCACACAATCTGCATGAGCATCATGGCCGCATCATAGCCGTATGGGTCGTAAGCAACTGGATCCTTGCCGTACTTGGCCTTGTACTCCTGTTTAAACTGCTGGTACTTGGGGTCGTTGGGGTCCGGCGCTGCGATAGTGCCAAGCATCTTGCCGGCGGCCATCTCCTTGCCCACCTGTTTTATCATGGCGTCGCTATATGCTATGCCGTCGGTTCCTATCCACCTTACTTTACTAAGAACGGGGTCCTGCGCGGCGGCTTGCACCGCGGCTATGCCGTCGTCTTCAAAAGTGACGAAGATTATGGCTGCGTCTGAGCCGGGTTGGCCAAGAGCGGCGGATAGCTTCCTAATTACCTCGGGCACGGCTGTTGGGAAAGCCTTGGGGTCTGGGTCGTAGCCGGCTGAGGCGGCGATTTGTATACCGAGTTTCTTAGTCTCGTTTATTATGGCGTTGCTAAGCCCAAGGCCCCAAGCGTCATTTCTATATATTATTACAGCTCTCTTTACGCCGAGGTACTTAAGCAGGTCCGCTATGGCCATGGCTTGGGCGAAGTCTGTAGGCACTATTCTATACACCCAGTCGCCTGGTATTGCCAACAGCGGCGACGTAGAAGACGGAGAGAAAATCAAGATCTTGTTCTGATCGGCGAAAGACTTCACCGCACTGACTTCTCCGCTGGCCATCGGCCCGACGATGAGTCGAGCTCCCTTGGCATATAGCGTCTGTACCTTCTGCAACGCCTGTTGCGGGTTTGTGCCTGTGTCCTCCACTAGTAGTTGGAATTGGAAGTTAGGACACATCTTGTTGGCGTCTTCAACAGCCAGCTCCACGGCGTTTTTAACACCGATACCGTAAGACTGAAGACCGCCGGTCAAAGGCAAAGCCGCGCCGATGTAAACCGTCTTTTTCTGCGTCGTGGTAGGCGTAGCCGTCTGTGTAGGAGTTGTGGTCTGTGGAGGTGGGGTGGTTGTGGCCGTTGGTGAGGGGGTTGTTTTGGGTTGTTGTCCTCCCGTTGCGAGGAGTGCCGCTATTGCTGCTAGTACTACTACTACGGCCGCAATTCCTATATATAGGGTTTTTGAAGCCATGGAAATGCAATTCCTACGATATAAATACTTTGAGTATCTATATAACCATTTATCTTCTATATTGTTCGGTCTTAGTAAGGTTTATTTATGGCGCCTTTTTCAAGTCTATGGAACTTGTCGTAGGGGTAGATTATCCAACGCTTGCTAGGGCGATTATATTTTCCAATATCTATGTTTTGCTTGGTCTCGGCTTAAATCTGACATATATAACGACTAAGATACCGTCGTTTGCGCATGGCGACTTGGCCACGGTGGGGGCCTATGTGAGTTATCTCACCATTATCTTCC
>WYEI01000237.1 GCA_009903905.1 Pyrobaculum sp.
TGCTGGCTAGGCGGACGGCGGCGCGGTATGAGCTGGTGGTGCAGAGCAACTCGCTGTGGGGCGCATATGCCTCGAAGTACGGCTCTCTGTGGCAGTGGCAGTGGTGCGACAACATAAGGGCGTATATGTTGTGGTGGGCTGGCACGGATCTCCAGCCGCCGTCTTGCTCTTTGCCTGCCGGCGCCTCTTCGCGTGTTGACGGCGTGTTGTTCTTCGGCGATGTGCCGCAGGGCGGGAGCAAGTCTATTACGTTTACCGTCAGGAACCCCACCAACAAGACGGTGTCTGTGTCGGCGTCTCCGCGGCAGTTTGCGGTGACTAGAACGCTGACGCTTACGCGGGGTCTGTCTCTTGCTCCGGGCGCTCCCTACAACAGGACTTACTGGGTGTTCACCTCGTCGAACCTAACCTTCACATGGCGGTTTATGGATGTGGTGGCAACTATTCCGTATAGCCGGTTTGATGCGGATAATGACTACTACATGGACGTTAGGGTGCGTGTGTGGATCCACATATGGAAGGCCGATACCAACGGCAACGGGAGGCCTGACCCCGACGAGATGATGCTTGTGAACTACGGCTACAACTGGGCTAACTGGAACCTTGCCACCATGGCTGCTCCCACGTTTAAGCTTGGTAGTTACAGGGGTATTGTGGTGAGTGTGGATCTTGTGCGTGGTCCAGATGCGCCGTCTTATGTGCCGCCTGTGCCTGTGGCGGTGGCTGTGACTTATGTGGATACTGCCGGCGATCCGTGGGTTTCGGTGTCGCCTTCTTCCGCAACTATTCCGCCTGGCGGCAGCGCCACGTTTACGCTTACTGTGAGGCCGCCCGCCAACGCAGTCCCCACCACCTACATCGGCGAGGTGGTGATTTTGAACAACGTAACTGGGTTCTTCATGCAGGTGCCGTATTCCTTCAACGTCTACGCCGCCGTCGGCACCTCGTTTGTGAACTTGACTGCTGGCGTTAACGGGAGGTGGCCTGACGCGCGGTCGATTAGGGGCGCCACAAGCTGGGCGTGGAGGTTTGAGTCTGGGGACTGGAGGCTGTTCCACATTGCGCCTGGGGCTTCCAACGGCCTTGCGTTTGAGGTGCAGGCCGGTTGGAGGCTTCCCGACACGTCGTTGATCGGGTTCGCCGTCGGGCCTGATGGGCAGTTTGCCGGCGCGTACTTCGGCCAGGGCGCTTCGTGGTTTAGGTTCTTGGGAGGAGGCGTGTTTATGTGGGTCAACACCGGCGCGGGCTCCATGGACAACGCGAGGCGGGTGGTGTGGTTCCCGTCGGTTGACTACCGTGAATGGCTGTATCCGCATGCGAAGCCTGAGAGCGGTGTCTTCACGGTGGTGGTGAGGACGGTGCTGTTTGACGGCTCTGCGGGAGCGTCTGAGCCTATTTCTGTGCAGGCGCGGCTGTTGACGGCGGCGCAGAAGCTTCCGGCGCAGGTGATCGGCGGTGGGACGAACTATGTGAAGTTCAGCCTGCCGTATATTGTACGTTCCCTGAACGCATACGCAGTTAGGCCGTGGACGCCTAGGCTGGACTTTGACCAGGCATATACGCCGGGTAGCTACTACGTGTCGCCGTCTTGGGTCTCCGGTCCGTACCCGGCTGGGACGCCGTTTACGTTCTCGGTGTATGTGGCTAACTACGGCGCGCCTGGGCAGAAGTTTGACGTGTCTGCGTTGTTCTGGGCTGACTTGCCGTCGTTGCCTGTAGTGTTTAGGAGCGGCAACAGCTATACAAGGTATACGACGTCGTATCTGTTTGAGGACTGGACTAGAGTTGTGAGATAATTTTCAAGAAAAATTTTTAAATCACTTTTTTTGTCTTTTTATGGATAAGTTGTTTAGGTTGGGGGTGTTGCTGGTGGTTCTGTTAATGGTGACTGGGGTTAAGGCGGGTTTATTGGATTCTGTAGCGGGTGGCTGGTCGTTTGGGTTTACGGGTTTTGTTCCTCCGCGTGGGTGTGAGTTGTATGTTGGTGGTCACAATCCTGGTGTTGTGTATCGCTATAATGGGAGTGGGTGGGAGCCGATTTCTCCGGTGTTGGGGTATGCTGTGATGGATATGGTGGTGTATAATGGGCGTCTTTATGCGGCTGTGACAACCGGTTACGGTGGTTATAGTGGAGTGGGGAGGGTTTATATGTACAACGGCGGGAAGAGTTGGTCGTTGGTGGGGGATGGTTTGGATCGGGGGGTTTTATCATTGGCGGTTTATAATGGTGAATTATATGCTGGTACGGGGCGTGGCGCGTTTAGGGTGTATAAATACACGCCTGGGTCTTCAAACGTCGGGATTATGAACTGGACGCGGGTTGTGGATTATCCATGGGATGGGGCTAGGGAGCTGTTTGTGTCGCGTGGTTTTCTTTTGATTGGCGACTCTCTTTACGACCGCATTGGGCGGTGGGATGGCAGGAGGTTTTATGCCGACATGGATGCGGGCGGGTCTTGTATCTACGATTTTGCAGAGTTTGGGGAGTATGTTTACGCAGCTGCTTACGCTGGTGCGCTTTATCGGTCCCGGGATGGTATTCGGTGGGAGCGGGTTTTGGGTTACTACGGGGGCGGGAATATGTGGTCTTTGGCGGTATATAGGGGCAGGTTGTTTATGGGGTATAACAACGGTGAGTTGAGGGCGTGGAACGGTACTGGCGATCCGCGCGGTGTGCTTGTCTTTAGGGCGCCTGATGCGATTTTGAGCATGGCTACCGACGGTGTTTATCTGTATTTTGGGACTGGTGGCGATGCTGTGGGGTTTGGGGCTCGTTCGTCGGGTATCGCTAATGTGTATGTCTACGACGGGAAGAACGTGTTTCTCATTTCTCGTTGGGACGAATTCGGAGCAGGTGTCCAAAAGATATTAGTAGTGTGTCCATTTCTCCGCGCCAGCAAGTAATTAAAGGTTTATTTTTCAGCTTGTTGTTTAGACGTAACAATACACCGGTAGGTGAACACAGACAATCCAGAGCGTCTCCAAAGCTAGGTAAATGCCTCGGCGAAGATTTTCCGCCGCGTTCCGGTGGTCTTTCCTGCGCATCCACGCACGGAAGCCGGCTACACGGCCTAGGCCTTCTGGAGAGCCAGTCTGAAAGAACACCACTGCACTCCACCACACTGGGGGCGTTGAGGAGCTCCTCTACGGCCTTGCCTGGGCTATCCTCTCGGGGGCATGTGCTAGGGAGATCTGTTAGGCATCTCGGGGCTAAGGAGGAGGCTTTGGAGGTGTTTTGAGGTGCATCGCCTTGTATCTCGGCGTCTCGCCAGGCTTTGTCGGGCCTGTGAGGCCGACGTTCGGCGGTGGTTGTTTGTGTTGGAGCTGGACGGCGCCCTGGGGTGCTTCGGCTGGGGGTGGACGCCCGGGGCTTTGTGGAGGATCTCCCGGCGTCTTTTAGAGTTTTTTGAGGAGCTCGTTGCGAGGGATGAGGTGGAGCGGCTTTAGAACGTGCGTCTGACGACGAAGAGGTGCCGCCGCCGTGGAGTTTGCTGTGGGGTTTTTGGTGGGGTTTGTGGGGCCTTTGGCTGGTGTTGGCGGCGGCGTGCTTTTTACGCCTCTCGCCGTGGGGCTCCTCGGCGTGGATGTTAACTTGGCGAGGGCTGGGGCTCCTCGTGGCGGCCTCTTCTGTGGCTGGGTCTCTCCAGGCGGGGGGTTGCGAATCTTAGGCTTATGCGGGGGCGGCTGTGTCGCTGGGCGCGTTTCTGGGGGCCCGCCTCGGCTTGTTTCTGGCGGGGGTTGAGGGGGGCAGGGGGGCTGTGGAGGTGGGGCTGGGGGTTCTCCTCCTCTTGGTGGTTTTTGTCTTGTTGGGTAGGAGGGTGGAGTGGCCTCCGCGGCGTGTCGACAGGCTCGCCGTCCGGCTTGGGTTTGTGAGGAGTAGGAGTCGTTGGGGTCTGTGGTGAGGTACGGCGCTGGGCGGACGGCGTGGGGGCTGGCGGCTGTGTTTGTGGTTGGGCTTGTGAGCGGCGTCTTTGGGGTGGGGGGCGGCTGGGCGCTGGTTCCAGCGTTTAACCTGGTGATGGGGCTTCCGCTTAAGGTGGCTGTGGCTTGTTCTGAGGCTACCACCGCGCTTGGGGACGCAGCGGCGGCTGCGACGTACCTCTCGGCTGGGCTTAGGCTTTTTGGTTTCGACGCAGGTGGGGGTTGCGCTGGGGGCTTTTCTGGGGGCGCGGGTTGCGGCTTTTGGCGAGGATCGTGCGGCTGGTGGTTTTGGGGGTTTGCTTCTCGCCGCGGCTACGCCGTGACCTGCGGGAGGCTTTACGGCGGCGTCTTGTTGACTGTGGCGGCGGCTGGCGTTTTTCTCTCCGTCGTGGGCGTTGCAGAGGTCGGTCTGCGGGTTTTCTCCTCGGCGCCTGTGGTCGCCGCCGTCTCGGCGGCGTTGTGGTGTAGAGATTGGAGGCTGGCGTTGCCTGCCGCGGCGCTCCTCGCCTTGTTTCTCGCGGCGTTGGCGGCCGGGTAGCTCTCTGCGGCGGGCGGGTTGCGCGGCGCGTTTGCCGGGGGGCTTGCGGCTTGGGGGCGCGGAGGCCCTGGGGGCTGGCCGTGTGTGGCGGCGTTGCCGTCTACGTGATGTGTGGTTTGGGCCGCGGTTTCTTGTCTGCGCCGCGGCTACTTGAGGCCGTACGCGGCGGATGCTTGCCGGGATGCTGGGGCTCTTCGGGGTAGTGTGCGGCGGCGGCCTTAAGTTTTTTAAAATGGGTCTAGGTTACACTGTGGATGTTGAGGTTTTGAAGAGGGCTTTGAGGGAGCTGGTGGAGAGGGAGCCCGTATTCTTTAGAGACCTTTTTCTAGAGGCGCTGAGGGCCGACGGCCGCGTTGCCGAGACGTTGCTGGACCTCCTCACGAAACACCCAGAGGCCAAGCTAAAGCTTGCGCAGGTAGTTGCCGGATCCATCGCCGTACCGCTAAACGTAGCAACAAAGGACGACATCAAAGCCGCCGTAGAAGAGCTGAAGAAATGGGCCGAGGAGAAGTTCGCAACCAAGGAAGATCTCAAGCAATACGCCACCAAGCAAGACCTAGAGACTGCAGTGGAACAACTGAAGAAATGGGCCGAGGAGAAGTTTGTAACAAAGGAATACTTCGACGCCGTCATAAAACGGCTGGAGGATAAGATGGCTACTAAGGAGCAGATCGAGTCTATAACTATCAGCGTGGAGGACAGCGGCCGCGAGATGGTTCAGTATTTGCTGGAGCAGAGGGGTTACAAATGCGCGGCGGAGAGGTTGCGTCTCGACGCCGACTACGAGCTGGACATCTACTGCAACGCCGGCGTGCTTACTGCAGTCGGCGAGGCCAAGGTGAGAGCCGGGGGGAGAGATGTGGAGAAGACGTTAGAAAGAATACAGGTGCTCGTGAGGAGGTGGCCCGACAAGATCTCCGGCAGACTCGTCCCGGTATTTTACACCCTCGTCGCAGAGCCCTCAGCCATCCAAAAGGCAAAGGAGCTCAAGATATGGCTCATAGAGAGCAGAAGAGAAGTCGTCACGCTGGATGAGGTCCTTGGGCGGATATAGAGCTGAGCTCTGCCCTCTGTCTTTGCGCCTTGTGGAGGTTGGGGGTTTCGAGACGGCTCCTTTGTCTGCCGCCGTGTCTTCAGTTCTGCTCGGTGGGCTGTCCCGGGGGCTGACCTAACCTCCTTGGGTCTTCCGCAGTGGCGCGGCTCGCCGCCGTCTATGGGTGGCCGGAGCCCTCGGCTGAGATAGTCGCGCGTCGCGTCTTCCCGCAGACAGCCGCCCGCCGTAGGGATTTCTTGGCTCTTTTTTCCGTTGCCGCCACGGCGTCTTTGCCGGGGGGTGGCTTGAGTATCTGGGGGAGGTGGTGGCTGTGGTGGCATCTGGGAGGTTTTTGGTCTCATCTGTTTTGTGGGGGCCGCGTCTGGTTGGCGCGGGGGGTGTCTTAGCTCCTTTACGCCTTTCCAGCTCGCCGTCTTAATGGGCGTGGGGCTTAGGCGGCTCCACGCGCCGACCGGCTTCTGCGCTATAGGTGCTGTGTTGGTTGCCGCGTCCTTTTGCGTGGGGTACCTCGACGGCTTGTCGCATGGATCAGGCCCGTGGTGCCGGTAGTCGGGGAGGCGGAGTACGACGGGGGTCTATGGCTCTGCATGGCCGCGCCCTTCCAGAGGCCTAGCCGGGGCCTTCATCTGGGCCTAGGCACCGCCGTTGTCTCAAGCAACTCTCTCCTCCTCGGTCATGGCTGGGCCTGGGGTTGGTCCGCGGGTTTTCTCCTCGGCGCCTGTGGTGGCCGTCGTCTCGGCGGCGTTGTGGTGTAGAGATTGGAGGCTGGCGTTGCCTGCCGCGGCGCCGCTATTGGCGGCTGGGCGTGTGACCGTCGGCGTGGGGGTTCGGCCGCTGGAGCGGCTTCGACGTGGCGGTGGCCAGTGGCTCTTGAAAGGGTCCGGCATCTCCTATAAGCTTCCACTGATCTACGGCGCCGCAAGTCACTATTTAAAACGCAACTGCCTGCCCTTCACACAACTACCTGCCGGCTTTAACCCTGGGGTGGTTGTTGCGGCGTCTGTGGTTGTGGCGTGGCGTCGGTGGTGTGTTGTGGGTCTCGCCGCCGCTGTGTTTCAGTCGTTGTCTCTAGTTGTGTTTTGTGGCTCGTGGAGGCGCCGTGGGCGGGGGCGTCTGTGTAGTGGATTGGGGGCTGTGGGTTTTGGCGCGTCTCGGTGGGTTGGGGGGCGTGTTGGTTTTGTGTGTGGCTGTAGGTGTTTGTGGGTTTAAGGGTTATAAAGGTGGGCTGGCGTAGAGGCGTGAGGAGGGTTGAGCTGGAGCTTGTCTCCGGCCTTAGGGTGGAGTTTATGGATAGAGAGCGGGCGCTTGGGCAGGTGGTGGAGTGGGCGGAGGGGGGCACCAGATTTCCGGTGGTTATCTTCGGTCCGGAGGGTTGCGGCAAGTCGGCGTTTCTCCGGCAGGCCTCTGCGATGCTTAAGGAGTTGGGGTTTGATGTGTTTTATCTTCATCCTCTGGAGGGGGAGTTTAGGGCTGAGGTGGCGGTGCCCGATATTCGGCGTGAATTTGTGCAGTTTGTGGAGAGGGCCCTTGGCGAAAACGCCCTCGGCGGAGCCGCCTGGGTTGCGCTTGACTTCGTCCGGAAGCTGCAGAGGGCGAGGCGGGGGAGAATCGCCGTGGTGGCAGACGACGTCTTCCAGGCCGTAGGGCTGGATGCGGTGGCGGCGTATGTCAAGGCGTTGCTGAACCTTATCGAATACCCAGCGTCGAGGTACGAGAGGATGGTCGTCCTCGTCGCCGCCGGCGAGGGGGTTTCGCGGCGGGAGGTTGGGCGTCATCACTGGGCTGAGGTTGCCCCCATGTGGAACATGTCTAGGGAGGGTTTCCAACAGCTCTACGGCAAGATCCCAAGCCCAAAGCCGCCGTTTGGCGAGGCTTGGCGTCTGACGGGGGGAAATCCGAGGATGTTGGCTTGGCTGTATGAGGCCCGGTGGAACGTGGAGGGGGTGGTTTCTCGTCTCGTTGACGAGAAGAGGTTTTCTGCTGGTTTTGTGGCTAGGTGGAGGAGGTGGCTTGAGGCGGCGGTGGAGGACCCGGATGCGCTTTGGAGTCCCGACGCGCCGGAGGAGTTGATCGACGAGCTGGAGGAGAGGAATTTAATCATCTACCACATGTATAGGAGGGAGGAGTGGGCTTGGATAGACCAGC
>WYEI01000304.1 GCA_009903905.1 Pyrobaculum sp.
TGGTGCGGGGCATCTACGACGAGGCTTCTAAATACGGCGAGTACGCCCACTGCTTCGTCGACGGGGCCCTCGGGGCGTTTGACGCCTACGCCAAGGAGGTCCTGGCGAATCAGCTCGTCGGCGTGTTCTCCACATTCCTCGACATAGACAAAGTCCTAAACAACAAAGCCTACAAAGGCTACCTACAGCTAGCCGGACACTCCGCGCTTGACTACGAGCGTCCTGTACCTGTAATTACTAGAGATAAGCTAAATGTAGTGAAAAACATATTTAAGAACATAGATGCTATATGGATAAATAAACGTATAATAGGGGTCGACTATGAAGGTAGTATAAAACAAATGCGCGGACGCATTGAAAGCAATAAAATAAAGCCCCACACCGAAACACTTACACTCGACAGGGACAGAGAATGTGTAGTGCATAAAAGCGGTGATGTGAAGGTGAGTCTAACGGTGGGTAAATCAAGCCGCTCTACGTTTATTATTAGTGTTGCTAATGTTGGTGACAGGGTAGTTGTGTTGGGTTATAATGACATGTTTACTGCACTTTCTTTTGCCCGTGGTGTCGATGGTAGTTTATATAGGGTTGGATCTACGTTTGTTATGAGATATAATTTAAATCCGGGTCTTTTTAATGTAGTTGGATATGAGGAAACAATATATAAATATGTGTCTACCGCCGTCTTACCTAGACTGGAGCCGTTAAATCTAAAGCCTTGGGCGCTTGGTGCCGAAGTGACGCTACCTGTGGTAAAATCTGGTACAAAGTATCTTTTAACGGAGGAGAGCGGTGTATATCAAAGTGATTTTGGTGCTCGAACATTATTTATTTCTCTCGAGACGAAGGCGCTTCGTTTTGATATTTTAGGGATTTCGAATGATGGCAGTCTTGTAATAGGTGAGGTGAAGAATATGAAGAGTGTGCATGGTCCAAGCGAGTTAAAACTTGAAGAGATGGCGGATCGTGTGGAGATGCTGTACGCACTCTTAAGGGGGGACGTCTATCTGGATAACCGGAGAATATCGGCGGAAGAGGGCGCCGCGTTGGTCGGCGCTTTGGTTTCTGTGTTTAATGGAGGTCGGCTTTCTGGGGGTGGGAGGGTTTCTAGCTCTTTTTCTGCGGAGCCTGTTGTGCTTATTCCTGACTACCGGAAGGAGACGAAGTTCGTGTTGGTGCTTGCTGATCGCGAGTTTGCGGCGGTGTTTATCTACGAGGTGCCGCTTGCGCAGCTGCTGGACAGGGGGTTCTTGAGGCGGGTGGCTGAGGAGGCGTATTACAAGTTTTTTGAGCTGAAGGAGGGCTCCGGCGGCGAGTACATATCTGCAGTTAAAAACGTCGTCGACGACGTGGTTAAGGAGTATAAGCAGGTGAGCCGCCACGTCTCTCTTCTGGAGTAAACTTTTTTAGCTGTGTGGTGGGTTGGGTTGTGAAGTGTTTTTGGGCTGTCACCGAGCCTTTTCTAGAGGCTAACGAGGGCGAGATTTTAGCTGTTAGGCGTGGGCGTGTCAACTTCTGCTATAGGGAGTGGGGGCGGTATCAGTGGGCAGGGGTCTTCGGCTGTGTAAGAGATGTGCTTCTAGCGTTTGTAGACACCGGCAGCGTCTTTGAAGTTGACTTAACCAAGACCGTGGGGGCGTGGTGGCTTGTGGGCAGCTTTGAGGGGTCTGTGGCGGATTTCCCCGCGCCGCCTCTGCCAGGCGGCGTGTGGAGCAGGCTGGTGGCGAGGGCAGATTGGGAGAAGTCGTGGGTTGATGTAGACTTCGAAATAAACCTCGTCACCGGCGAGGTGCTGGAGGGGCCTACGGATATTTCGCTGTCTGAATACGTGGTGGACATGGCCTACGGCCTCGGGCCTTTTCTAAACATCCTCGCCATGAGGCGGAAGGGAGGGCGCGGCAACATCTACGACGAGGCGTCCTTAAAGTGGTTCTGCGACGGAGGTTTCGAAGGCTCTGTCTTGGTGGGGGAGGTTTTTAAGATTGTGGAGAGGGAGGGCGACTACTTGAGGCTTGTGGGGAGGGGCGGCGACGAGTTTCTGGCGTGGGATTTCGTGTTTGGGAAGCTGGACTCCGGGAGGTGGGTTTTGTTTGGGGAGGACGGCCTCTACGAGGCCGAGAGGAGGGGCGACGAGGTGGTGGTGCTGAAGGGGTATTCGGGCTCTGTGTTTGACGTGCGGGGGCCGCCGTATGCGCCGCGGTACCCCGTGGTGAAGGAGGTGAAGTGGGTTAAGAAGGCTCTGGAGAAGGCGGAGGAGACGGCGAGGAGGCTTGGGGCAAGCGGCGTGTGGATCTACGAGGCGCCTGTGGATCCGCAGATTCTGCTGAGGTGGCCCCTAGCAGACGTGGAGTGGAACTTCACCATACAGCCCAAGCTGAGGCCGCCCTTCGGCGGCGAGCTACATGAGAGAGACTGCAGGCGGCTCTGCGAGATGGGGGTGGCAGAGTTCTGCGAAGAGGCAGAGGGGCTGAGGGTGTGGCTCTAGCCATAAAGGCGGTGGCAGCCGCAACCGAAACGCCAAATTTTGAGGATACGGTTGTGGATTCCGGCGACGACGTGTCTGCGCTTTGGAGGAGCTATGTAGATAGCGTCTTAAGTGCGGTGGGCAGATAGAGTTGTGTCAGTTGCGGCGCGGGGAGCAGGTGGGGACGGCCTCTTTTTCTGTCCTGTCGTGGATGGGCTTTGTATGTGGGTTATGCTTAAAACAGATCTGAACGTCGTAGGCGGCGAGCTCCCTCTGGCGTGTATCGACAAAGTTTTTAATGCCGAAGCGTCTTAGGGCAGTGTGGCGGGTTTCAACGACCGCGGCGCGGAGGGCTCTGTTGCCTTCCTCAACGTGGAGGGCTGTGCGGATCGCCGCCGGCAAGCCGTCTTGCGGCACTCCCCCTCGACGTTGTTGCGGCAGGTGATATGAAGGATGTGGAGGAGCGGCTGGGGGCTGGCGCGGATCTCGACGTTGAGGATCCCGGCGAGGCGTCTCTCCACGACGCCGCCAAGCTCTGCAGGCCGGAGCTGGCGGAGCTTCTGCTCAGCCGCGGAGCAGACCCAAACGCCAGAGACAACCAAGGCAAGACGCCTCTGTACTATGCCGCTGAGTTTTGTTGCGTCGAGGTCGCCGAGCTCCTCCTTAGACATGGAGCAGACGTAAAAAGAGGCGTGCCTCTCTACAAGGCTGTTTCGGGCGGCTGTAGAGCTGTGGCGGAACTTCTGCTTAAACACGGCGCTGACCCCAACGTTAGGGACTCCGCCGGCGACACGGCTCTGCACGATGCCGTAAAATACGGCGTGGTTGATGTTGCGACTGTCCTCCTCAGATACGGCGCAGATCCAAACGCAAGGGACGCGGATAAAAAGACGCCTCTCCACATAGCCGCGGAGCAGTGCCGGGCCGACTTAGCTGAGCTTCTGCTTAAACACGGCGCAGACCCAAACGCCAAGGATGCCCGAGGCGGTACACCCCTCTACTACGCCGCCCGCGACGGCTGTGTGGAGGTGGTGCGTATTCTTCTCGCGGCCGGCGCGGCGCCGGATGCCGAAGCCGCCGCGGCGGCGGCTTGGCGTTGCCGCTTCGACGTGCTCGACCTCTTCCCAGACGTCTCGGCGGCCGCCGGGGTTCTTCTGCGGAGTTGTGGTGACCGTGGCGTGGAGTATCTGTGTAGGAGGGGGGTTCTTCATCCTTTCCTCTGCGCCGCGGCGGCAGACGACGCGGCGGCTGTGGAGGAGCTTCTGAAGCAGGGCGTAGACCCCGGCGTGAGAGATCCGCTGGGCCGCACCGCGCTTCACATAGCCGCAGAGCTCTGCAGGCCGAACATTGCAGAGATGCTTCTCGCCCACGGCGCAGACCCAAACGCCAAAGACGCAGACGGCGCCACGCCCCTCCACCGCGCGGTTGCTGGGGACTGTGTGGAGGTGGCGGAGCTTTTACTCAACTATGGGGCTGATCCAAACGCGGCTGACCGACGGGGGCAGACGCCTTTGTGGTACGGCTCAAATGTCGATGTGTTGAAGCTTCTCCTCAGCCGCGGAGCTGATCCAAACATACGCGACAAAGACGGCTACACGCCTCTCCTCAATCTTGCCAGCGGCTTGCATGAGTCTGTGGATCTAGCCGCCGTCTTGCTTGACCACGGCGCGGACCCAAACGTGGTTGACTACCAAGGCCGCACTTCGTTGTTTCACGCGGCTGAGAGTTTCCACAAAGACTTGTTCTACCTCCTCCTCGGCCGCGGCGCCAGGGCGACGCTTAGAGAGGCGGCGCTTATAGGCGACGTGTACCTCGCTGAGGAGCTTCTGAAACAAGGCGCACACCCCGACGAGCGGGATGCAGACGGCAGAACTCCGCTCCACTACGCCTTGGAGCGGTGCCACATGGAGGTAGCCGAGCTGTTGCTTAAACACGGCGCAGATCCCAACATACGCGACAAAGACGGCCGCACCCCCCTCTACTACGCCGCGCGGAATGCCTGTCTTGACGGCGTGTTGCTCCTCCTCAAACACGGCGCCGTCGTGTATCCAGAGGTTTTAGACGTAGTGACTTCACTTGAGGAAAGTAGAGAGATCCTAAAGCTGAGGGGCGTCGTTAAGCGTTTTGCAGAACGCGGCGTCTTGTCTATGTGCAACGTGGCCTGCGAGACGCCGCTTCACAACCTACACAAATACGACTACTACAAACAGCTGTGGCTTCTTGAATTCGGCGACCCCAACGTCCGCGACCGCCACGGCAGGACGCCTCTGCACTACGCGATCATGTTGGATGGACCCCTGGGACTCCTACTTGACCACGGCGCAGATCCCAACATACGCGACAAAGACGGCAAGACGCCGCTTCACTACGCCGTCGCCCGCAGAAACTGGTACCGCGTGAAGCTTCTGCTGGAGTACGGCGCCGAGGTGGATGAGGAGCTGGCGGAGGCGCTCCGCCTCACTCCGCTCCACCTGGCGGCTTTGAGGGGAGGCGCGGCGGAGGTGGAGAGGCTTCTCAACAGCGGAGCAGATCCAAACGCCAGAGACGTCTTTGGCCGCACTCCGCTTCACTACGCCGCGGCGAGGAACCACAAGGCGGCGGCGGAGCTTCTGCTCAGCCGCGGGGCAGACCCAAACGCAAGGGACGAGAGCGGCGTGACGCCGCTTGACCTGGCGGTGAGACAGTGCGCCGTAGATGTGTTGGAGGTGCTTCTGCCGCATGCGGGGGATGTAGATGCCGTGGCGAAGAAGGCGTGGTGTCTCGCCGTGTTGAAGAGGCTGGGCTTCGAGACGCCGGTTAATGTAAGGCGGAGGTGCGAGCCGTACGTCGCCCGGGCCCTCAAGGCGGATGTCTCTTCTGTTGAGTCTGTCTTGAGGGTGGCCGCCTACGCCGGATGCGGCGAAGTCGCCTCCATACTGCGGAGGCGGTTCCCAGCCGAAGTAGTGCGCAGAGCGGCGTTTGAGCTGGTGGGCCTCCCGCCGCCGGAGGAGCTGTCTCCAGATGCTGTGCATGACGGGTGGTATTCCGATCCGGTTGTGGTGGAGTTTCTGCTGAGCCGCGGCGTGGATCCCAACACGAGAGATGGAGACGGGTTTACCGCGCTTCACGCAGCCGCTATGTCTTGCCAAAGGAAGACCATAAGTCTTCTACTTAGGCGCGGCGCTGACCCAAACGCTAGGGACAAGGAGGGCAACACCCCCCTCCACTACGCAGTGGCGTGCGACTATCCGCAACGTGTACTGCTTCCGCTTCTGAAACACGGCGCGGATCCCAATGCGGTAAACGCCAGGGGCGAGGCGCCGCTTCACATTGCGGCGGGGGAGGGGAGATACGCCGTGGCTTATCTACTCCTCAAACACGGCGCCGACCCCAATGCGCGGGACGCAGAGGGCAACACGCCTCTCCACCGCGCCGCCGCTAACTGCCGCTACGCCCTGGCGCAACTCCTAATTCAACACGGCGCAGACCCAAACGCCAGAAACGACCAAGGCAAGACGCCGGCAGATCTGCTGAACTGCCCCAAGATGGCACGCGCCTTCAAGAGGCTCTTCTCCGGCGCGCGGCGGTAGTTGGTTTGCTACTGTAGTTTCTGGAGCCAGGTCTTTGCTCTTTCGCTGTCGACGAGTCTTTTCTTTTCGGCTTCGCGTATGGCTTGGGCGATGGCTTCTCTGAGCTCCTTCCGGGCGGCGGCTAGTTTGTCTATGGAGGCTTTTACGTACCACTTTTCTCTGTTGACTGACTTGTCCCAGTAGTTCTTCAGCTCGGCCTCTACCCCCGCCTCTCTTAGCACGGCGGCTGCCTCCTCTGCCGCCTCGCGGTTGGAGGAGTTGAACTGGATCTTGACTGTGTAGCTCATCTCCACGCTGAACTTAGCCTGCCGCCCCCCGGCCTTAATCACGAGCTCCGCCCTGGCGTATCTGCCGCCGCTTTTCACCACGCCCACAACCACCTCCACCACGCCACCCCCGGAGGAGGAGGTTAAAACATTTACGCCGCGTAGATCCAAGCCGTAGCGCGTATCGGGGCGTGCGGCGGGCGTGGGAGGGGGTTCGGCGTGGGGGTTGCGTGTTTGGGCTGTTGTATCGTTGAGGTTTATCGGCGTGATGAGGCCGCCGGCTGTAGTCATCGGGGACGGTGATTGGCGGCGGGGGCTGTGGAATAAGGACGGAGTGTAAGGCTGGCGCCGCGAGCTATCTCGTGAGCTAAGTCGTGGATATGAATACCAAGAGGCGCGTCGTCGTTGGCTACAACGACATGTTCACGGCCTTAGCTATCGCGCGTGGGTTTAGGGGCGATAGAGGGGTATATAAAGACCGCGAGCTGTATATCTAGGACTTTGATCGATCTCTTATTGATGCCGTCGAAGCTTATCCTGAAACTTTTTATAAATACTTGTCGACGGGGTTAATGCCTGAAGTCGTAGGAGTTAACCCCGCCGCCGTGGGCGCCGAGTTTGCTCTTCCAGCGGTCTTTGACAAGAGATGGGACCTGGTGATTGCCGATACCGCTTTTGGAAAAACGGCCTTTGTGCCGTTGTGTTCGGAGGGCTTCCGTATTTTGGGCGTACTAGACGACGGGAGGTTGTTGATAGGAGAGGTTAAGAACATGGAGGGTGTGGGCGGCCCCGCGGACTTGGGGCTTGGCGATGTGGCGGAGAGGGCCAAGGTGTTGGGAGATCTGCTTAGGGACAACTC
This sequence comes from Pyrobaculum sp., assembly GCA_009903905.1. Next base: position 7,159 of record WYEI01000304.1, read on the forward strand.
GGCGTTGTTGAGCGCCTTGGTCTCTGTCTACAACGGCGGCAGGTTGCCGGGCGGGGGGAAGGTCTCAAGCTCCTTTATGGCGAGCCAAGTGTTGATATTTCCAGTGAGGAAGATTTTCGGTCAAGGCGGGGTGAAGTTTGTCGTTGTTGCGGCTGACGCGAGAAGGGCCGTGGTGTTTGTGTACGACGTCTCGCTGGACCAGCTACAGGATAGGGGCTTTTTGGATAGGGTGGCTGATGAGGTGTTTTACGGGTTTAAGCTGGCGGAGGCGCGGGTCCGTCTCTACAGCATTGACGAGGCGGTGAGGAGGGTGGTCGACCGCTACGGGGCCTACACTAAATATGTAGAGTTTTTAAAATCGTGAGGGCCGCAGTTCCCGTCGCCAGGCGGCTTTTCGAGTGGCTTCAAGAGGCGGAGGTAGACGTCTTCTTTATGGAGAGCCTTCTGCGCCAGTGGGTGGGGGGCTGGGTTCTGGATAGGGCCGTGGGGCTTTTAGCCACTGTGGAGAACGATGCGACTTGCACCGTGGAGGCGTTGCGCGTCTACTTCTCTCTGCCCAGCTGTAGGAGCTACGTCCACGTGGGCTCCGCCAACGTGAACTCCCCCGGCGTCGTCCACTACCTAACGCCTATTTCCGTCACCCCCTGCCCCTTGGTGCAGGTGACGTGCGGCGGGAGGGAGAGGGTGCTGGCGCCGACTTACGCCTACGACGGGTTTACCTTCTCCCCCGGCCTTCTACTTGTGGAGGTCGAGGCGGAGGCCCCCCGGTGGCGGCGTCATCTATGGCCCCCTGCGGCGGCCGCGGGGTGGAGGCCGGCTAGACTTCTGTGGCGGGGCGAGGCGGTGCGGCCCGGCGAGGCCGCCTCAGTGGTTCAAGACGTTTCGCAGTATCCAGTGCTTTACGCCGGCGCTTTAGGCCCGCTTTACGGCATTTCAGGCGGCCACATACTTCTGGAGTTTAGAGCTCCCGGCGGAGGCGCCCACCTCGGCGAGAGGTTTGTGGTGTATAGGAGGGGTGGGGAGTATCTTCTTATGGAGACTCCTTGGGGTGTGGATTTTGTCTTGAACTTCGTCTTGGGGGTTGTGGGGGATAGGTGGGTGGTTATGGGTAGAGACGGCTTATACGAGGGGGTTTTCCGTAGGAAAGAAGACGGGGAGAGGATAGGCTATGTGGAGGTGGTGGGGCCGTATCAAGACGACGTAAGGAAGGTAGAGGGGCCGACGGACTCGGCCTTTCACGTTTTCTGCACGCCGGAAGTTGCCCGGGCGGCTGGATGTAGGCCTGGGGAGATCCAAGGTTATGAGGACTCGGCTAACTACTTTGAAATCGAGCGTGGGGATTTGGAAACGTTATGTTGGCCGGTATGTACTTACTAGCTCCCCCCGTCGTCGATGACGATTATACGGCTCCGGAGTACTTAGAGGTCGTTGGAATAGGCTATGTGACGGATTGCGAGCTGTGGAGGGGTTGCAAGGGCGTCCCCATCTTCGTGTTAACATCGAGATGCGACACTGGTACGTTTATCTTAACTTCAGCATATATAGCATATTATTCGCCTAAGTTCCGCAATACATTAAGACATACATTAAAACCTCCGCTTGGCGAGCGTAGACTAGATCCTAGCTCGATTTGTTATGAGACAGTTTTTAATGATGTATGGAGAAATGCTAGATATATGGCTTATTATCTCCGTCTTCTGTCTGAAAAATATGGCGCATCGGCGTATTCGATATTTGAGCCGTTGCGCCTACCTGGCGGTGAGGCTCTCGTGGGCGAGAGGTTTGTGGTGTATAGGAGGGGTGGGGAGTATCTTCTTATGGAGACTCCTTGGGGTGTGGATTTTGTCTTGAACTTCGTCTTGGGGGTTGTGGGGGATAGGTGGGTGGTTATGGGTAGAGACGGCTTATACGAGGGGGTTTTCCGTAGGAAAGAAGACGGGGAGAGGATAGGCTATGTGGAGGTGGTGGGGCCGTATCAAGACGACGTAAGGAAGGTAGAGGGGCCGCCGTATTTGGGCTTCGCGGCTGCCTCTACCCCCGGCTTTCCGCTGTGCAGAGGAGGCTCCGTCAGCTATGGGGGGGTCTGTCTCGACGACGAAGAGATCTTTAGGGCGGTGACCATGTGGCCGATTGAGCGGGTTGATGTGTCGACTGCGGCGTCGAGGTTGCGGGATCTGTGTTGGAAGATGCGAAAATGGCTAAATGAAGAGGGCGCTTGAGGGCTTGTTGGCGGAGGGGGAGGAATTCGCCGTTTTTTCCACGGCGTTGGAGGGGCCGGGGGCCTGGCAGGTTTTCGAGAGGCCGTCTAGAATTGCCGTTGGGGTTTCCGAGTGCACGGTCTGGGCCGCGCACAGCTGGGGCGGCGACCCCCCGCTCTACGCGGCGGCTCCGCTGGCGAGGGCGGAGTGTCTCGCCGTGGAGGCCGACGGCGTTGTCTACACGCCTGTGGTCTCTCTCCGCTCTCTAGTGGAGCGGCCGAAGTTTCTAGGCTTCCTCATCGGGGAGGCGCCCGGCGCGTTTAGATGTAGGCATCTGTGGCCTTCTGCGGTTGCCGAGGGCCGGCGCCCCGTTAGGCTGGTGAGAGGCGGCGTGGGGCTGACGCCTACGGGCGCGGTGAGGGTTTTGGAGTTTCCGGAGGGTACCCGGCCTACTACACGCGTTCTGTTCTTAGGCTCTACGGCCTCGACGGGGGGCACATAGCCGATCCTGTCTACATCCCCGGTGGGGGTGTTCATGTGGGTGAGGAGTTTGGGGTTTTCTTGGGTGATTTTCTTTTGTTGAAGTCTTCCCGCGGCGTTGACTACGCGCTTAACCTGATCCTGGGGGTTTGGAGAGATAAGTGGATTTTCCTGGGAGACGACGGCTTATACGAAGGCGTCTTTGTGCACACCGGCGGCGAGAAGGGAGAAGTGGGGTACCTCAAAATAACTGCGCCGTATAGAGGAGATGTGAGAGTGGTGGAGGGCCCGCCTGTGATCGGCGAGTTCCTTCCTAGGGACTGCGGCTTCTACTCCCCGCTCACGGGGCGTTGTTACAGTGATCGGAGGCTGGAGGTCGTGAGGAGATGGCCGCTTGAGAGGATCGAGGTCAGCGCCTACGCCGTTGTGTTGGAAGAGCTTTTAACTGGCGGAGGGAGGCCGCCGTTCCCAGCCACGGCGTAGAGGGCGCCGCCCGCATCGTCTAGCGGCGTTTAGATGCTGGAGAGGCTCGTAGCCTCCGCGAAATGCGGCACGGGCCTCGCTGGATTGTGTCGAGCTCTGTATATGAGGAATCTACCTGTCCTAGCCGCATATGCGGCTTGAATCCGGTCGCGGCGCTGGCCTGAGCCGCGCACACCGTTGAGGCGAGGGCGTCTCCCGCTGGGGGAACACATCTGAGGAGTTGCTGGAGGACGTCAGCATCCGTGTGGAGCATGGCGCGTTATGTCAATGCTCTGTGGGGCGTGCCGAACCTAGGCCCGCCTTGCCTTGGCTATGGCGAAGCCTAAGAGCAGGAAGGTCGGCGGAGCTAGCGCGGAGGCGATTATCATCAGCGCAACCCACGCCGAGCCTCCGACGGCAACGAGGTAGCCGAGCTCCGCGAGGTAGAGGAGCGGTAGCGCGAGGACTATTAAGAGCGAGGTAAACAAGCTCAGAAGCCTCCTTGAGGCCACGTACCACGCAACTGCGACAAGCGCCGCGGCCCACAGAAGCGCGCCCAGCAACGCCGCGCTGGTGCTGAACACGGTGACTGGGCCGCCCGAGGGAATTTGCGGAATGAAGCTCTGTGGCGACGGCTCAAACCGCTTGGTGTACACATACACGCGGCCGCCCCCCGCCTCCGCAATCAGCGGAGCCAGCGGCCTGACGTCGCCGTATACAATAACGTCGCCCGCCACTGTGTTGGGGGACCAAGGCTCGAAGCTGTAGCCGTGCTCCTCTAAAACCGCAATTAACCTCTCGTAGTCGGCCTTATTTTTAACCCACACCAGAGACACGGTATCTGCATCGCGCGGAAGCCCCTCCCAGTCGAAAACAAACAAAGCAGAAAACAAAGTAGAGACTTGAAAGCCTAGAACAAAAAGAGCCAAACCAAAAAAGAACTTCTTAATTGCCCTTTTCACACCTATAAATTCGATTCTTTATTTAAGCTTGATTTTTCGTCTACGCTTAAAACTTCACGTCATGGAAGACGCGTTGACCTTGCTCTGCGGAGCAGGGCGTTGTTATTGAAGGAGGTGCTGGAGAGGCTTAAGTAGTTGCTTGAGGTCGCCGAGGTTCTTGGCATGCTTAAGGCCGAGCGGCCGGAGGCTTAGGCGGCGCACGCTGGGGGCCTCCCTGGGGCGGATGCGGCGGAGATGCAGAGATTCGGGGTCTCCATAATGCGGCAGAAGTCTGTGGGGTTGATGTCTGTGCCCGGTGGAGATGTGGCGGCGGCTCTGAGACGCAGATAGTCTTCAACGGCAGACGGCACGCTATGGCGTAGGTGGGCGACGCCTCGTCTACGGCTGGGCTGTGGAGATTTTCAGGCTCCGGAGGCCCGGGGCCCCTGGCCGAGGCGCCGACCAGCGGAGGGGCGCACTCTCTGCGTGGCAGGCGCGGCGCTCCGGCTCCTGCCTGTAGGGCGTGTGGCCGCGGTCCAGCGGGCCGTTTCTTCGTCGACGTCTGTAGGAATCGGCTTGCCGGTTCCAAGTGTCCGATTTAAAATGCCGATTTTTCTGCGTCCTCATTTTGAACCGCCTGACAGAGGGTCTCAGGCGGGCCGGAGGCGGAGTGTAGGAAGGCCGCCGGGCGTTGATAGGTGTTCTCGCTGGGGGCCGAGGCCCCTGGCTGGCTCCAGTGGGTGACTCAGTCGAGAAGGGGGGCGGCTGGAGGCGCCAGCGGTGCGGCGAATCGACGACGTGTGTGGCTCAGAAAGCCTGAGACAAAGATTTTATGCGCAGAGTTTTTAGAATCATGAGCATGGAGAAACAAACTGTGAAAAAAGCTTTAGAGGAGATTGCGCTGGAGGAGCCGGAGTTTATAGTGCGGCTTTTCGCGTCTCTCCCGCAGGATCAATTGGCTAGGCTTGTCGCCGCCCTCCCGCCGAGGGCGCTTAAGGAGGCCGTTATAGGTGCTATTAGAGGCGACAGGGAGTTCGTGGCCCGCCTGGCGGCGTTGGTCGCCGGCAGGATAGCCGTGCCGCTGGACGTCGCGACGAGGCGGGATCTAAGGAGGTTGGAGAGGCGGATGGCCAAGCTGGAGAGGGAGGTGGGAGATGTCAAGAGCCGTGTGGAGGGGCTGGAAAAGGAGGTGCAGGGGGTCAAGAACGTCATGGCCACGAAGGAGGATTTGAAGCAGCTCGCCACGAAGGAGGACATCAAGCGTATTGAGGACAAGATGGCGACTAAGGAGCAGTTTGAGGCCATTGCCGTCAGCGTGGAGGATAGTGGGCGGGACATGGTTCAGTATCTGCTTGGGCAGAGGGGCCATAGGTGCGTCGCCGAGAGGTTGCGTGTCGATTCGGAGTACGAGTTTGATATCTACTGCAACGCGGGCGCGCTCACTGCGGTAGGGGAGGCGAAGGTTAGGGCTGGCGGCCGCGACGTGGAGAGGGCCTTCGAGAGGGCGCGGGAGCTGTTGCGGAGGTGGCCCGACAAGATCTCCGGCAAGCTCGTGCCGGTGCTCTACGCCCTCGTCGCAGAGCCTTCGGCAGTGCAAAGGGCGAGAGAGCTCAAGGTGTGGCTTATCGAGAGCCGAAGGGAGCTTGTGCCGCTGGATGAGGTTTCATAGTCCTCACACGATGCGAGTTTCTTCGACGTTCTCAGTTTTGTTATCGTCTGACGAGACCCCCTCTCCGAGAGACTCGCCGGGGATGCGCCCTTCAGGCCAAAGTTGGCGGCTGGCCCACATGTCGAGAATTCCATGGGGCTTGGGGAGGCCGACGCGGGAGCTCTAAGTCTTCCGGGGGGGGGGGCCGAGGCGTGTCCCGTCGTAGAGGGGGAGAGGGCACGGGCCGCGGCCTCCTGCTTCACAGCATCCGCCGAGGGGGGCGGCCCGCCGGCTCGGCACGGCCTTCGCCGAAGTCGGCATCCCTAGTTTTCATTCTCGCGGCGGGGGGCTGTAAGGGGGCTTGCTTCTGCGCAGTGTCTTGAGGGCTCTGGTGTCAGTCGAGGGACACGCCGAGGAGGTGGGGAGTCATCGGCGGTGGTTTGTGGCTGGAGAGTTGAAGAGGTTATTGGCTCAGCGCGCCGTGGGAGGAGGCAGGGCCTGGGGGCCGCGTTAAGAGTGCAGACTAGACGCCGCTCTTTTGATGTAGGCCACTACCTCTTCTACGTCTCTCTTTACCATTTCCTCGCTGGCGTATCTAGACACCTCTGCGTCTCCGTCTAGGCCGTTGTATTGAAACTCGTGGAGGTTCAAGGCCAGCTCGACCATTAGCCGTAGCTCTCTGTCGCCGACTATGGCCGCCACCTCTCTCATTCTAGACGTCGGCATCACGGCGATAATCCAATCCCCCCTCTCTACGACTTTAGTGGGGCTCAGCCTGCGCCTGCCCGGGAAGGCAGCGGCTACCTTATCTCTCTGCGCCGCGGCCACGGCCGCCAGGTAGGCCTTGACTGCTTGAAACGCCTTGCCTGCGGCGTTTCGAATAACGCCGTTTTTTAAAAACTCCTCTGCGAGCTCTGCCTCGTATAAAGCCTCCTTTAGGCGATCCCGTCGGTACTTCTCTAAATCCACCCAAGGCTTTGAAAGAGAGAGCACGTCTACAGCCGCGGAGAAAGATTAAAACCTTTCCCGCTCAATAGGCGCCGCATAGCCGCCTCAACCACGCCCTCTTTAAAGCGCCTCATAACTAGCCAAGGCTTCGCCGCTCCGCCGGATTTCTGATCCAAAAGTCAACGAGACGTGTTGAGACGTAGGGCTTGAATCTGCACGCCGCTCTAAACTCTGGATAAAAAGACTTCAGCAGGAGGCTGGCACGTGCCAAAATCTCCCACACGAGGCGCCGGATGCCCCTCGGCTAGTTGAAGTTGCGTCGAAGGACCCTCCTAGAAACAGAATAACCGCCCCATCGCCCGCGGGTGGCTAGCCGCGATCGGGTCGCGGTGGGAGGCGCCGCGTCGGCTTCGCCGGGGAAGCCCTACCCGACGAAGCGTCGAGATATTCCTTCCAGCCCAGAAGGGCGCCGTGAGTTGGCAAATCGTCCGCGTCGGCGGTGGGCAGTCTGCCGAGCGTCTAGACCCGCGGCTCTTTTGACGAGGGCGGAGGTTTTAAATGCGCTATTTTATCAAATTTTTAAATTTGGCAAGTAGGTTTGGCTATGGGCAAAACTGTGACGGTTAGCATCCCCTCGTGGGTGGATGAGGATGAGTTTAGGAGATTTGTGGATATGTTCGTTAAGAGGCTGGAGGGGAGGGTTCCGGTGGAGGAGCTTAGGAGGAGGCTCGGCGTAAGGCCTGAGGATCTAGTCGAGGATTTAGACGCGGCAGACGTGGAGGCCCTCAAGGCGCGGGAGAGGGAGAGGCTGTCGCTGTGATACTAGATACGAGTGCTGTAATTGAGAGGGTAAGGGCCCGCAAGCCAATTACTGAGGACATAACCGCAGTGACATTAGTGGAATATCCCAAAATTATCTACTACAGACACTTCTCGGGAGGCGTGGTTTTCCCCGTCTATGAGGACTACATAGTGGCGCATAGATTACAGCTGGCGCTAATAGGCCTAGGCAAGCCTCAGGCGTTTTCCGACCTCCTAGTGGCGGCCGTGGCGATAAACCGCGGCGAGGAGCTGGCTACGAGAGACAGCGATTTCGAGGTAATAGGGGAAGCCGCGAGAGTCCTCGGGCTACTTCTCAAGGTAGCAACGACGTGACGCCGCCTTCGCCCACAGCGCAGAGCCGCTGATGTCTCTTAAATTCACCAGCCGAGAAAGAGGCCCCGGCCGCACTCCCCGCGGGCCTGCCGGAGGCCTGGCGTTAGCTGTGTCGTTGAATATATGATAGATGCGACGTTTCCCCGAGCCGTGGGGTGTTGTCTGAGTGCAATGCGGTGACCCGCCGGAGGGTCTCGTTGTCAGCCACCGTGAGCGGCCGTTGCTACTGGCGTGTACGGACGATCTGGTGGAGCTCGTTGCGGGGAAAATGGCGAGACGCTACGTGGGACGCGTCTTGAATAAAACCGGCGATTACACGGCGTTCAACGCGATATGGTGGCGCTGTACGCCGCGCACAAAGCGCCTGCCTCCGCGCACACATGCTTTTAAAAACAGACTTTTGCCCCACTTCTGACTGTTATCGATACGCGGCAACGGTCCAAGGGATGCAGAAGACATTCTGCGCATTTATGTTTAAAAGTGGTGGGCATATTAGTGGTTCCGGTCTGGGTTGAAGTGTTGAAAAAGGTCTACCCCGCCTTGGCTAGGCACCACAACGCAGTAGTTGGAGGTTCTCAAGTTTTCTACGTAACTCTCGGCCTAGCGTTTCCCTCAAAAGACATAGATATATTCATAGAGGCATTCAACCCGATGTTTCTATCCCGCATAATTGCAGAGGCGCTTGGCCTCGGCGAGGAGAGGTACGAAGTCTTTAGAAAAGGCGACAACGTAGTTTTCCATTTCTTCGTCCCGGTAGAGGTGGGCGTTGTCTCTGTAGAGGTTATGTCGAGAACTCACCTAGGCAAGATTTCAGAAACGCCTCTTTTTAACGAGGTGGTCTTAGTGAAGCGCGACTGCGTCGAGTACTGGACGCTTAGCCTAGAGGCATACGCGGTGCTCCAAGCCACTAGGCCAGACGGCCCTAGAGACGTAGACGTGGCTAGGTTTAGGCTGGTAAAAGACAGAGTCGATTGGGAAAGGGCCAGGAGGGTCGCTTCGGAGCTGGGGGTTAGAGATAAATTTGAAACCTTTTACAGACTTGTATGTATGACTTGATTGTAAAATACGTCGAGACGGGGGATCCTACATTTCTCGAGAAGGCTACGAGAGAGGCTCTGCGGAGCGGCGCCTTTCTAGAACACGTACTTGACCTAATCCTCATAACTCCTGTCGAAAAGCTCCCGCCCTCCGCCCGGAGGCTGGCGGCCGGCGTTAAACACCTCGTGTCGACAGCCGACTGCAGCTCCCTACCCCAGCGGCTGGCGGCGCCTTGCGAAATCGCTAAGAGAAGGCTAGATTTTATAAAAGTGGAGGGGGAAGAGGTGCCGGAGGTCGAGGCGCTGGGCGTGGATAGGGTCATCTACGCCTTCTGCAAGGCGACCGGCACCATAGTAGCCCCGTATTTCTAGACGCGGCTTAAGCTCAGGGAATAGCTGGACGACACAGAGCCTATATTCACAACGAGCCCGACGCGCTGTGGCTGTACACCGCTGGCTGTATGAATATAAACGGGCGCTTATCGGCAGTTCTCGCTTTTACTTCAACCGGCTGTACTACCTCCACGCCAGCTGGCGGTGGACAACTTCCTCTCAGGCGCCTACTGTTCTCCGCACGGGATACGCCACCTGTTGCGGCCGCGTCGGGGAGAGAGACGCCGTTGGCAACCTCGTGAGGAGCTCCCAAGCTTATTGTTCTCCTCACGAGTCTCCAGTCGGAAGCCGCGGCATCGCGCGTACAGCGATGCACGCATCTTGCCTAAGGAGACCTCGGCCAGCCCTGATATGTGAGGCGCACAGCCTCGAGACGTGGCCTCTCAACCACGCTCCGTCGGCGGTCTCCACGCCGCTTCTCGCCACGTCGTTTTGTATGGAGGGGGGAACCCGACGACGCAGGCGTCAACGACAACTGCGTATACTCCGGCCACGCGGTCAGCCGCCACCTCGGCGGGAACCTGCCTCCTCCGCCCTGCGCCCGTCCACCCTACTTGTGGCGCGGCGGGGCGGCTTGGCATATACGTTTGACCAGTGATTTTGATCTGCCGAGTATCAACGTGGCTGCGGCTCCGGCGGCTCCTACTGCCAGGGCGTATACGGGATGTGCGGGGGGCTGTTCCCACCAGAGCCACATCTCGCCTGCCCCGAAGACCAGCCGCGCGGGCATGGACAGAAGGCCGCCCACTAAGTTCCACAGGAAGATCCACACAACCGCCACAAGCCAGCTGTAGTGGAAGACGCCGCTCCGCACCCCAAAGAGCAAAGCCAAGACCACGGCGGCGAAAAACCCAGCCAACGCCAACACCACAAGCCCAGGCGCCGCCATTGAGAAGAAGAACAACAAAAACACCACGCTCCCCGCCGCCACGTAGACAAACGGAAGCCTACATGCGTAGTAGGCGACCTGCAACAACAAAAACACATAATACCCAAAACCCATAAGCCCAACCCACAACCTAAACCCCCACCACAAATCCAAACCCACAAAAAACCCATACACAAAATACGGAAAAGAAAAAACGACAGGAGACAAGACGAGGAAAAGAAAAGACAAAGAAAAACCCACCCTCATATTCACAATGCCGAAATCACCTATCCGCAAACGGGACGCCGACTGTCACCCTCATGCCAAAGACCCAATGCCGCAGATATTGCATATCAAAGAACGCGTTGGGATCTACCGCGGGCATCGGCGAGGTGATGGGCGACCGCATGCATAAGTGTGTAGAGTCAGTCCCTACTCTGACGTCGACAATCTCTATGACTCTGTCTCTTATAGAGCCGCCTGTCTCAAATGCCACTTGGTAAAACTTGTCGAATATGCCGGAGCGCCAGTAGACATCCACGTACTCCGTGGTGATTGTCATCGTCATGGCTGGATACAACAAGTCCCGCAGATCAAACACCCTATCGATAAACCAACCCACCGGGCCGGACATTAAGCCGAAAAAGTCCAGCACTGCCTTCAAGACTTGAGACAGCTTGAAGGCCCACGCCGTCCACCAAGGCTCCTCAAATATACCCCACCTAACACGCGCGTTGACAGGCAACCACCGAAGCCCCTCACCCTCCTCGACAGATTTATCCCACTTGATATAAATATTGACAGGCGGCGGCCGAAGCTCCTTAAATCTATCCCCCTTGACATACACATTAACAGGCCCTGGGGAATCCCCGATAGGCTTCACTCTAAACCTCACTCCTTTAATTACGTAATCACTCGGAGACTCCACGGCGAGGAAATCGGCCACCACCGCGCTGTATGTCCTTATGTTTGTCAACGCCACTGTATAGTTCACCTGGGGCAACCTAGCAAAACTGCAGTATCTCGGCGTCAGAGAGAAGAAACCTCTTAAAATAAGTAGTTGCCATTGTGCTACATTTTTGTCTATGTAGTTTTCGGCGAATCTGCGGCCGGATATATCGGCTCTGTACATTCTCACTTCGGAGGCCGGGAGGCTGAAGGAGACTTTTATCGCGACAGCCTTATCTCTGGCTCTGGCCTCGTCGTACCAAAGCCCCACTGCGTCTGGGCTTAACGTCGCTGACCTCTGTACCTCGTATATACATGCGTCGTTTTTGTAGCTAGAGGCGGAGAAGGAGGCGGAGTCTAGACGGATGTGGCCGAACTCTCCCACGTAGGTCGCGACTGTCAAGGTGGGGCATGGAGGCGTGCTCCAAGGCACGTACACAGTCATGTCTAGGTTAAGCATCTCGCCGTAGTAGCCGTCTGCTAAAGAAAACGGGCCGAATACCAGATTCCTCACAGGCGGACTTAAGATGGAGTAAGAGACAACTCCGCCGGTGTTTTGTGACCTGTCCACTGGCGCGGTGCCTAGGAAGTAGGTGCCGCTTGCGGCGGGTATTGCGTTTTTTCTAAATCCTAGGGTTGCGTTGGCGCCTACGACGTAGGTCCCGCTGTAATACGGCACGAAACACAGCTCCATCCCGATAAACTGGTCGGGCCAGCTGAGAGGGATGGAGGTTGTGTATGTGACGTATCCATTTCTCAAATCTACGGCCCACTGCCCTAGCAACATCTTCTTGTCTAAGGTTGCCGGATCTACGGCCCACACCTTCACAACCCCCCGCCCCACGACGACGCCGCGGCCGTAGCTGTCTGTATAGACATACCACGCAGTCCTCCACACATACGTCGCGTTGTAACCCACAGAAGCCACAGTAGGATTGTTCGGTATGACGTAGGCAGAAGAATCCGGCATCAACACGTTGAGGCAGACTTCGTCCTCTGCACGTATCCAGCCGGTGTACTGCCGGTAGATAAAAGCACCGCTGGGGGAGACCACCGGTGTGGACTGGGTAGATGTCTGGTATGAGGAGGACCGGCGGTCTTCTCCTCCTCTATCTAGGTCTTTATCTAGTGGTTTTCTGGTGGGCGGTCTTATCCATTCGGCTCTGGCTTTGGGGGCCTTGGCCTCGTCTGGTTTGAGGTAGCTGTATGTGGCCACTACGTCAGTCGGCGCCTCGACGAGTTCAACTACTGTCTGGTTGAGGTAGATGCGTAGGACTCCGCCTCTGGCGTCTGGGGGCGTCTTTGCATTCAGCGCCTCCCGCGGGAGGTATATCACGGCTTTTTTGAAACTCCACGTGGGTATGCGGACTGGGGCGTTGGCCTCGACCCAATACGCCATGTCCCACTCCCCCACGTAAGCCACGTGCACGGGCCTGAACTCCCGCCCGTCGTAATATGCGAGGGGTGGGATTTCCAAGTCCACCTCTACGAGCACCGCCACCATGTCGGGCGGGGGCTCTACGGCGGCTAGGGCAGCCGCCAGCGCCGTGGCCAAGATGTAAGCCGCTAATCTGGGATTAGCCACAAATAGGCGGGGTGGGAGAGTAATATCTTTTTCAGCCCGAGGCGGTGTCCCTCCCTGACGTTTCCGGCAGGTGGACGCGGCTGTCTCCACGGCGTGGGTCGTCTGCGGCATGTCGGCTCGTTGCGTAGTTGGTCTTTGTTTTCGTTATGCTACAGCGCGTATCCAAGGTCAGGGACAGAAGGAGAGTATTACGCTGGCGATGATTTGTCCGGCCCCGCTTCGGTGCCGGCTCCGGCGCCGGGGGCAAGGCGTTGGTTGCCACGTCGCCGTGTCTACGACTGTAAAAGATATTACTTTGTCGTCTCGTAGATTTGTGAGTTATGAGGTCTGGATTAGAAAGGCGTTGAGGTTTAGAGAGTACGCTGAGGAGGATTTGAGAAGCGGTAGATACGACTCGGCCGCATTTTTCGCGCAACAAGCCGCCGAGTTTCTGCTAAAGGGCGTGTTGATTAAGCCGACTGGGTCCCGGCCGTTGACGCACGCCGTGTCGGAGCTGTTGGCGTATCTGGCGCTGGGGAGGCCTGTGCCTGAGGGCGTGATGAGGTGTGCCGAGGCCTTGGAGACGCATTACATACAAGCCAGGTGCCCAGACGCGCGCCTCAGCGAAGCAGGTTGTGGGAGGCGGAGGAGGCGGTGAAGTGTATGGACGCTGTGTGGAGGTATGTTCGAGAGGTGGCTGGCGGCCTTGCGTGAAGTGGCGAGGGCCAGGTAGGAGGAGGCGCGTAGGCTTATAGAGGAGCTCTGCGGGAGGGCGCTTGTGGTGGCTCTCTTCGGCTCTAGGGCTAGGGGGGACTACACGCCGCTGAGCGACTGGGACCTCCTGGCTGTGGTGGAAAGCGGCGGCTACAAGGTGGAACACAGAGGGGTCGGCCAGGTGGTCTGGTTGCCGTTGGACAAGCTTGACTAGGTCTTGGAGTGGTCTATGGTGGTGCTGGACGCCGTGGTGGATGCGAAGCCCATATGTGGGGACCGGGGGAAGCTGGAGGAGGTGAGGAAAAAGGTGGAGGAATACGTCCGGAGAAGGGGCCTTGTGAGGACTAGACACGGCTGGTTGCCCGCCTAATACGCGTTGCGGGGCTCCGCGCGCTTAAGCGCAGTGGTCCAGGGGGTTGCGGCGTGGATTGTTGGCGATTCCGTTGCAGGGGTGTATTGTTGAAGCTACGGGAGTGGCTTGTCTCTTCTGATGAGTCCTGCGCGTAGGGCGTGGTCGGCTAGCGTGATTGCCGTCATGGCTTCTAGGGCTACCAGCGCCTTGGGGACGGTGGTGACGTCGTATCTGCCCTTGAACTGTATGGTGGTGGGGGTCATCTGTTGTAGGTCTACTGTCTGTTGGGGTCTCCTGACGGAGGGGGTTGGTTTGAACCAGACTCGGAAGTAGAGGGGGTCGCCTGTGGTGATTCCGCCGAGGGTTCCGCCTATTTTGTTCGTGGCTAGGCTCGGCTTTCCGTCTCTTATCGTTATGGGGTCGTTGGCTTGGCTTCCCCGCATCTTCGCCAAGCTCCTCCCGGCGCCCCAGTCCATGGCCACTGCGCTGGGTATGGAGAAGGCGGCTGCGGCTAGGTCGCCTTTTATCTTGCCGAAGTGGGGCTCGCCGAGGCCCGGCGGCACGCCCACGGCCCAGACCTCGGCGGCGCCGCCTATGCTGTCGCCTTCGAGGACGGCTTCTCTGATCTTCTCCAGCATCTTTGCGAGGGCCTCGTCGTCGACTACAGGCAGGGGTTTGCGCCAGCTGTTTTTGATGTCCTCCACGGTGTAGGGCTTTCCCACCTCCACGCCGCCGAGCTCCACCACGTGCCCCACGACCTCTACGCCGAGGTGCGCAATAAGCTTCTTGGCCACAGCCCCGGCCGCCACCAGCGCGGCTGTGGTCCTGCCGGAGGCTCTGCCTCCCCCCCTGTGGTCGTAGTGTCTGCCGTATTTGAGGTAGTAGGTGAAGTCGGCGTGTCCCGGCCGGGGCTTCATCCAGAGCTCGTCGTAGTAGCTGGAGATGACCTTTCTGTTCCATATCACTATGGCTATGGGGGTGCCTTGGGTGTAGCCGTCTTTTACGCCTGACAGTATTTCGAACTCCTCAGGCTCGCAACGCGGGTTTAGGACGGGGATGTGGCAGAACATGCGTCTGTCCAGCTCTCTCCTCACGTCCTCCTCTCTGAGCTCGAGGCCGGCGGGGACGCCGTCTATCACCACGCCTATGGCCCTTCCGTGGGATTCGCCGAAGGTGGTTATGCGGAACTCTCTGCCGAAGGTGTTCATGTTTTTCCCAAGAACTGGAGGACGGCTCTGCGCATCACCTCTCTGTCCGGCTCCACGCCTAGCCAGATCTTCTCCGCCTGCGCGCCCTGCTCCACGAGGAGGTCTACGCCGTCTATGACCTTCACGCCCAGTCTCTCCGCCTCTTGCACCATCGCCGTGCGGGGGGTGGGTATGTAGACGAAGTCGACGTAGAGCGACGCCCCCTTTAGGTCTGCCAACACGGCGTCGTGCACCGGCGTGGCGTTTATCACCACGTCCGCCTTAACTGGCGCGCCGACGGTCTCCACCCGCCGGCCGAACTTCTCGGCGAACTCCCTGGCGAGGGCCTCTGCTCTTTCGCGGGTTCTGTTGTATATGTAAACGGCCTTGGCCTCCGCCTTCACGGCGGCGAAGGCAGCGGCGCGGGCGGCTCCGCCTGCGCCGAGGATGAGCACCTCTGCGCCTGCCATGTGGGGCCCGGCGAGGTGGTACACGGCGTGGGCGTCTGTGTTGTAGCCCACCAGGAGGTTCCTCTCGACGAGGACTGTGTTCACCGCGCCCACGGCTCTGGCGTCTGCCGCAACGGCGTCGAGGTGCTTCATGACCTCCTCCTTGTGAGGTATGGTGACGTTGAAGCCTCTGAGGTTGAGCCTGGCCAGCTGCAGGAAGCATGGGAGCTCCTCCCGGGGCACGTCTAGGGCTATGTACTCCGCGTCGATGCCCAGGGCTTTGAAGGAGGCCTTATGCATGGCCGGGCTTGCGGACTTGCCGCGGACGTGTGCGCCGATGACGGCGAAGTACATAGAACTGCATTTAACTATTTAAATAAGTCTTTTTCCTCAATACATGCGTCCCCCAGTTGACGGTGGGCGTTATCGGCGCAGGTAAGCTCGGTAGTCAGATTGCGCTTAGGTTGCGGGGCAACGGCGTGAGGGTTCTCGCCTCGGTCAAATCGGAGAGGTCCCGGCAGAGGCTCCTCTCGCTGGGGCTTGAGGCGTATACAGACAACGGGGCTGTGGTGGAGAACAGCGACGTGTTGATCCTGGCGGTGAAGCCCGTCAACCTTCCTGAGCTGGAGTTCAGCGTGGATAAGCCGCTGGTCTCCTTCGTGGCAGGCGCCTCGCTTGAGTCTCTGCGCCGCCTCTCCTCGCGGCCCTACAAGGCCATGACTAACGTGGAGCTCACGGCCATAGCGGTAGCGGGGCAGTACGACGAGTTTGTCAACTCGGTCCTCGTCCGCGTGGCGCCGACGTTTTGGGTGGAGGAGAGGCTTATAGACCCCCTGACGGTTCTGCTCGGCTCGGGCCCCGCCATCGTCGCAGAGCTAGCGCTTGCGCTGATTAGGGCGGGCGTCAACATCGGGATTCCCTGGGACCTGGCGAGGGAGATAGTGCTATCTCTCATGGCCTCGCTCCCGGCGCTTGACGACAAGTTCGGCTTGGAGAAGCTGGCGCAGTACGTTGCGACGCCGGGCGGCGTCACCATAAAGGCTCTTTTGGAGCTGTCCCCCGCCGAGGCGCAGATAGGTAGGGCTGTGGAGGAGGCGTTTGTCAGGATTTCAGCGCTGAGGCGGTAGCTGTTGCAAAACTTGTCGGGTGGTTTTTGTGAGGTCCATCTTCAGCGCCTCTTCCAGCGGCACGAAGGCGGCTTCGGCGGCGTCGTCCCCGGCGCGGGGCTCGCCTGCCGCCTCCACGAGGTAGACCAAGATGACGAAGTGGTACCTCACCTGTCCGCCGTCTTGCTCTATGTACTCCACGGGGGCGAGGAAGCCCTTCACAACTCCGTCTACCCCCGTCTCCTCCTCCAGCTCCCTCAACACGGCCTCCTCGAGCCTCTCCCCCAGCTCGACGTGGCCTCCGGGGAGGCTCCACTTGCCCGCGCTGGGTGGGTACTTTCTCTTCACCAAGAGGATCTTCCCGTCTTTTACCGCCAGCGCCGCCACGGCCACCTTTGGCGCCTGCATGGCTGTGTTTAGGTATAATGTTTATAAGCAATTATATGTGGCGTAGCCATGTTCGACAAGCTGAAGCCCATGACTGTTGGGCAGGAGAGGGCTGTCAACGTGTTGAAGGACCCCGAGAACGAGCTGGTTGGGCTCTTCGGGCCCACCGGCACCGGGAAGTCGCTTCTTAGCATTGCATACGGCATCTGGGCTGTGGAGAGCGGTAGGGCGAGGAGGTTCATCATCGCGAGGCCCATAGTGGACGTGGCCACGGGCGAGGTGTTGACGCCTGAGAGGCTGGGGGAGATGTACTACAAGATCGCCTCCACCTATCTTGAGGACATCTTGGGCCCCTACGCCGACCGCGCCTACGTGGAGAAGCTGTTGCGGGAGGAGAAGGTCATTGTGACGGATGTGTCGTATCTAAGGGGGAGGACCTTCGACGAGAGCGTCATTTTTCTAGACGACGCGCAGAACGTCCGCCCGGAGAGCGCCGCTGAGATGCTCATCAGGCTGGGGAGGGGTAGCAGGTTGATGGTGGCCGGCGACCCCATCTTCCAGAGGCCCGCTGACGCGGAAAAAGACGGCGCTACGCTCCTCAGGGAGGCTCTGCTGGGGGAGGAGAAGGCGGAGGTGGTGGACCTGGGCGTGAAGGACATCGTGAGGCCCGGCGCTCGGAGGGGCATCAAGCTGGCTTTGGAGCTGAGGATGAGGAAGAGGCAACTTTCCGAGACGGAGCGCTACATATACGAGACAGCGCGTATCTTCGCCCCAGACGCGGACATCATCACGGCCGTGGAGTTCAGGGCCGACAAGGACTCCCTGGGCATTAGGGGGGAGAACGTGCCTGACGCCCTCTTGGTGGTTAAGGAGGGCCAGCTGGGCAGGGTGGTGGGGCGGGGCGGCGAGAGGATCAAGACCATCGAGAACGAGGTGGGGGCCAGGCTGAGGCTCCTCGAGATGACGCTGGACTTCAAGCAGTGGATCAGGGCTGTGCACCCGGTGGGCTGGATCTCGAAGCACATAGCAGACGCCGACTTCGCGGGGCCTGAGCTTCTGGTGCAGGTGAAGAGGAGCGAGTTCGGCGCCTTTATAGGCCACAAGGGGGCTTATGTGCGGCTGATAGATAGAGTAATGAGGCGTCTGTTAGGCATAGGCGTGCGGGCTGTAGAGGCTGAGGAATAGTTATAAGCCGGGGGCTTCTTTAGTGTGATGAAGGCGTACGTTCTTCACAAGTTTAGAGAGCCGCCTGTTCTTTCTGAGGTGGAGAGGCCCAGGCCGGCGCCCGGCAGAGTGGTGGTGCGGGTTGCCGCGGCTGGCGTCTGCTACCGCGACTACTTGGCTTGGCAAGGCTTCCAGAGGGTTAAGTTGCCGGCTACGCCTGGCCACGAGTTCGCGGGGGTCGTAGAAGAGGTGGGAGAGGGGGTCTCCGGCCTCAAGCCGGGCGACGCAGTGGCTGGGATGATGTATGAGTACTGCGGCGAGTGTGAGTGCTGCAGGTCTGGTAGGGAGTATCTATGCCGCAGTAGGAAGATCTACGGCGAAGATCTGCCGGGGGCCTTCGCAGAGTACATCTCGGCCGACCCCAAGTCGCTGGTTAAGATCCCGCCTGGCGTGTCTTTCGAGGCGGCGTCTTTTGCGGCTTGCGTCCTATCCACGGTGGTGCGGGGCGTGAGGAAGATAGACGTAAAGCCGGGCATGCGGGTGCTGGTCACCGGCGCGGGCGGCGGCGTGGGGATACACGCCGTGCAGATAGCCAAGGCCTACGGGGCCGAGGTGATAGCCGTCACAAGCCCCGCCAAGGCTGAGGCCGTCTCTAAATACGCCGACCACGTGGTGACCAGCAAGTCTTTTTCGGAAGAGGTCAAGAAGCTGGGCGGCGCAGACGGGGCGGTGGAGGCCGTCGGCGGGCCCACCTTGGAGCAGACCATCAGGTCGCTTAACTGGGGGTCGCGGATTGCGCTTATCGGCAACGTAGACCCCCAACCCACTCCCGTCGCCCTCGGCCTCTTGATACTGAAGGAGGTCGAGATCCTGCCTGTGATACAGGGAAACAGGAAGGACCTAGAGGAGGCGCTTCAGCTGTTGGCGAGAGGCGCCGTGAAGCCCATATACACAGTCCACAGCTTCTCGGAGCTCCCCAAGCTCCTAGAGGAGACGCCTAAGGCATCCCACCTGGGGAGGCGCGTGGTTAAGTTCGGCAGTTGACCTTTCTCCTTCTGAGCCAGGTGTAGACGACCACGGCGGCGAGAGGATTATTGAGGGCGAGGTGAGGAATAGTTATAAGCCGGAGGTCTCTTGCTGATTAGGGCATATGTTCTTCTTCTGTGGTGGAGAGACCCAGGTCGGTACGCCCGCCAGCCGGCGGCATGAAGATGGGGCAACACCTCGGGCTGTGGTCCTCCACCCCGCCTATTCGTGAGCCATGAAGTAAGCGCAGTGCTCCCTTCGGCTCCAGGCCCATAGGCGGTGCTCACCGGCCCGTCTCCTCTAGCCACCGCGTTATGGCGTCTGCGAGTTCGGCGTAGCGCTCGAAGCCGTCTAGGTGCTCCTCGTAGCATGTATCACTATCATGCCGTCTTTCATCCGTACACCCTCTGTTCCTCGCCCGTTGGGGCCTTAATCAGTGCTGAGAGCCTCTCTGCATCGGCCTCTCTGCCGCCGGGGGCATCGGCCCTCGCCACGGCGCGGCCCACGGCGGCGTTGCCGGCTCCGCGCCTGCTGAAGGTGATCTCGTACTCGCGCCTTACGCCGTCCGCCTCGCCGGCTATCTTAATCCTCATCAACTTCTCGCCGCTTCTCTCAAGCTGGGCCCTTCCGCCGAGGACGTCCACTACATGTCTCATGCCCCCTACCTCTACCTCGGCCTTCTTACGTCCGTGTGTCTCAGGGAGCCTGCCGCCTCGCCCCTCTCCATGACCTCTTCGGCCTTTCTATATACGTCACCGCCCTCCTCCCCGGCTCTCTGGAGTTGCCGTGGAAAAGTACGCGTCCATTATAGCTTCAGCGGAGGCTCTCTGCTGAGACTCACCTGTGGAGATACTGGTTGGGAGGGGCCATCTCCGCGTTCTACGTCTTGGCGATGTGGTTAAGGCGTTGAGGGCGCCGAAGGCGAGAGGCGGCTCGGCACCCCTTGCGCTGAACGCATGCGGAGCCCCTACGCGCACACCGTCCAGGCCTAACCCTTGAGCGGAGAGAAGAGAGATGCCTATAAGTCGTCGGGAAGAGGCAGAAAGCTCTTCCACGAGCTGGACAGATGCACAGTCGAAGGCGAGGATTGCGAGGGAGAGATTGTTGCGGGAGTAAAGACGCCGGTGCTGGAGAGTTGGCCACACCGCCGACGGCGAGACACAGGCAGATTTAAGACCCGCGGCCTGAGGAAGTTGCAGAAGGCGCCGCTAGGAGTAGTACAGCTTCAACAGAGCCATCCTGCACCCCTCGCTGTTTAAGTCGCCGCAGTTCTCGTAGACGGCGCGGAAGAGTTGCCGGAGCAGGGGCTCTCCATACGCCACAGAGCCCCACAGGCCATGAAGCCTAACCGCGTCGGCCCTGCCCTCCACAGCCGCTAACAACATGAGAGCGAGTTGTGCTCGAAAGTCTCCAGGCGCCAGAACCTCCGCAAGTGTCTTGCCGTCCGCCCTGTCCAGCAGGGGGCGTGCCTCCGGCGCCTTGCTCTCTATTTCCGACTTTAGTCTCTCGACGAGCTCTTGATCGGCGTCTGGCACAGACGCGCCCACGACTTCCTCCCGGCTTGCCCCCTCCCCCACGCCGAAAAGCCTAAGCATAAGCCGAGCAGTCACAGAGACCCATGGGACGTACTCCAGCAACTGTCGCCGTTCCTTCAACAACTTCTCTGCCTTCTTCTCGTCGCCGGAGGCCGCCAAGTAGACCAAACAGTCGCCGAGCGCGTACGTTGCTGGCGCTAAGTACACGGCGGCTGGCTTGGGGGGCTCCGTCTCTCTGCACAACTTCTGGAAGCCCTCGGCTCTCTCCAAGAGCTCACCCCAGCTCCCCGCGGCTAAGACACGGGCTCTAACAGCCCAGCTACGGGCGGCGATATAGCTCCCCCACTCCAGCCCCCTGTACATCTCCGCCGCCTTTTCGAACTCCTTCGCCGCATCCTCCGGCTCCCCGGCGCGGAAGAGCTTGTGGCGGGCCAGCTCGGCTGTGAGCATTGCCCTCAGCGCCTTAAGCGACTTCTCGGCACCGGCGCCCCACGCCGCTACCAGCTCGGCGAAATCCGCGTCGTCCTTCTCAATTTTCCTCAGCTCGCCTGGCCTGATGTCTAGCGCGTCCCTCACCGCCTCGGCCTCCCTTACGAGGTCGCCTAAGCTGCAGCGTCTTTGCACAAGCGGCGCCAAGGCGTTGCTACTCAGCGCTACAGTAATCACATGCGCCTTAGCTATGGCGCCGAGCAGGCGTTGCGCCAGGGAGCCGCGGCTCGGCGCCGCTATAGCGGCGTATAACTGGCACATGTCCGCCACTGCGTCCTCCCAGCTGTCGGCGGGGATCGCGTATTTCTTCAACAGATTTGCATACGCAACGACGGCCTCCACCAGAGACCAATTACGCCCCGTCTCAAGGAGGCGGCTCTTGAACTGCCGCAACGCGTCGTAGACATACTGCGCCGTTTCTTGATCCAGCGCCGCCATTGCCGAGGCGTAGGTCAGCAGAAGGACGTATCTGTGTGGTGCCTTCTCGCCCAGAGGCCTCAGCGCCGCCAAGATTGGCATCACGTCCTCCGGGCGCTCCGCCCGTAGCACGGCGGAAGACGCCGCGTAGAGCAACCGGTCAGCCGTCTCCTCATCCACCTCAGCCTCGGCGGCCATCACGGCCAGTCTCAAGGCGTAATCGGCCTCGGGTAAACGGGGCTCTCTCCTTCTCCACTTTATCATCAGTTTATAAGATCTTTGGCGTCTTTTTATTTGTTATAACCAACAACTCTCTTGGGTTTATCTTTACAATTATAAACAATACCTTCTTAAAATATTCAGGCGCCCATGAGGAGATATCTCCAGTCACAAGAACCTCCTTACGTCCAAGCCCTTTTTCCTGTATATTCCTACGTAAGAGGTTGCTAAAATCAGAGCCGTGGAGATCCCTGAGGGTAACAAGGGGGCTACCGCGGGCGCCGCGGGGAGGTTGCGTGGCAACTCAAGGGCTGGGCCCTAGCGCTGAGAGACGAGGCCGCCAGGCGAAGGGCCGTAGAGAGAGCTGGACGCGTTGAGCACCGCTGTCTCTAAACCAACATTTTTGTCAACCCCCTTCTCCCCGTCTCCTTAAACTGTTTTCTCTTGGTGTTCTATAGATTTTTATGTTATTGGCGTCTTAAACTGCATTTGGTGGCCGTTTGCCGAGGGCTTGCCGCCGGGCTCTGCGAGAAGCTCGACAACGAGGAGAAGCTGGTCAACCGGGAGATGGCCGGCGAGGGCGGTCCCGCGCCCTCGTCGCACTCCTATCTCAAACCTTGCAGTTGACTTTTCTCCTTCTGAGCCAGGTGTAGATTATCACTGCGGCGAGGAGACCGGCCGCTAGGGCCGTGTCGGCCCCCATAGCTCCCTGGCCAAGTCCTCTGCGGTCCTCCTCACGGCCTCTGCGCTGGACATGGTGGGCCTCCAGCCTGTCATCTTCGTCAACTTGGCTATGGAGAGGGTCATGTACTTCACGTCGCCGGGCCACCCCCTGCCGTCCGGCGTCGCGGGCACCAGCCTAATCTCGGGCTTGAGCTTCAACACATCCGCCACAATCTGAGCAATCTCCAACACGCTTACCGCGTCCACATTCCCCACGTTGATGGCTAGGAAGGGGAGCTGCAGCTCCTCTAGCTTCCTCCACGCAGATATGGTGGCGTCTACGGCGTCTGTCACGTAGAGGTAGCTCTTCCTCTGGGTGCCGTCTCCCAAAACCTCCAGCACGTTTGGGTTCTTCTTGAGCTTCATTATGAAGTCGTAAATTACGCCGTGCCTCAGCCGGGGGCCTACGACGTTTGCGTACCTCACCGCCAGGCACCGCAGGCCGTAGAGCCTGGCGTAGGTGCCGCACATGACCTCCCCGGCGGCCTTCGCGGCGCCGTAGACCGAGATCGGCCTATACGGCTCCTCCTCCGGCGTGGGGATGACCTCCGCGTCGCCGTACACCGTGGAGGAGGAGGCAAACACCACAGTCCTTACGCCGGTCTGCCTAGCCCACTCGAGGACGTGGAAGGTGGCCAACACGTTTTCGTTGAAGTGAACAACAGGCTCCGTGGCCGACAGCCTCACCTCGGGGTTCGCGGCGAAGTGAAACACTACGTCACCGCGTATGCCGACCCCCCAGTCCGGGTCCTTGAGGTCGCGTATGCAGAGCTCCGCCGCCTTGTTTACGTACTCCCTCCTCCCAGAGGAGAGGTTGTCCACCACAACCACCTCATGCCCCTCGGCCACCAGCCTATCCACCAGGTGGCTTCCTATAAAGCCGGCGCCGCCCGTGACGACGATCCTCATGGCGTTTAGTTTTTAGCGGTTAATATACAAAAGCGCCGTGGGCCAAGACTTGGCAATAGGCGCCACCTCGTCTATACAGCCCCCCACGGCCTTGGCGGCGGCGAGGGCCATCAGACCTATTCTGTGGTCTCCATGCGATGAAAAGACGACGTTTCTCCTGCTGGGAGGCCCTCTTATGTGGAGCGCGCCGTCTCTGTACCAAGCCGACACGCCCATCCTCTGTAGCACATCCAACACGGTGGATATCCTGTCGCTCTCCTTGTGGCGGAGGTGTTCCACGTCTCTAATTACGGTTTCCTCCCCGGACATGGCCGCCGCCAGAGCCACCGGCATGACTAGGTCTGGGTTGCCGCCGAGACTCACGTCGACGCCTCTCGCAAACGCCCCGCCCACCTCCACGGCGCTCTCTTTTTCGACTACGTCTGCCCCCATCTTGCGGAGTATCTCCAGCGCCGGCTTATCCACGTCGGCGATGCGGCCGCGTATCTCCACGCGGCCGCCGGTGGCCGCGGCGGCCACCATGAGGAAGGCGGCGAGGCTGAAGTCCCCCGGCACCTCCACCTCGCTGGGGCTTCTCAACCCGCCTCTGACCTCCACGGCCTCTCCCAGCCTCACCTCTGCGCCGAACGTCCTCAAGACCTCTGCCGTGGCCTCCACGAAGCTCCAAGACTTCCTGGCGCCTACCGACCTCACGACGCCGTCCCCCGTCACGGCGGCGAGGTACATAAGGCCGGAGATGTACTGAGAAGAGACGTCTGCGCGTATCTCCACCTCAAAGGGCTCCAGCCGCCTCCCCTCTATGAAGACGGCCCCCGGCGCCTTCTCCACTTTTGTCAACTCGTTGAGGACGGCCACCAGCTCGTCTATAGGCCTCCCCCGGAGGGTGCCTCCGTAGAAGACGGCGGTGGCGCCCGGCACCCCGGCGTAGACCGCCACGGCTGTGCGGAGGGTGAAGCCGCTCTCTCCCACGTTGAAGGCCCGGTAGAAGTCGGGCTCCCGCCGCTTTACATAGACGTCCCGGCCCTCGGCCGTTACCCTGGCCAGGGGTTGCACAGCCCTGTACATGGCCACGAAGTCGTCGCTCCACTCGACGCCTCTGATGACCGTCTCGCCCTCCGCCAGGGCCGCCGCCAGCAGTAGGCGTTGTGAATAAGGCTTGGAGGGCGGGGCGTCGAACCTGCCTTCGAACCTCCCGGGGCTAATGCAGAACATGCACCGCGTAGGTCAAGGCCTTGGCGGCGTCCTCTACCTTCACCTTCTCCAAGACCCACTTGCCCAGCCTCACCACCACCGGCATGTATATGTAGCCGCCTCTCCTCTTCTTGTCGAACTTGACGAGGGCCGCGGCTTTTTCCAGCTGTTCCCGGGTCGCCTCAGCCCTTACGGGGAGTTTAAACTTTGCCAATGTGTCTTCCGCCTCCTTGACGTGGCTCTCGGCGAGGTAGCCCAGCTCCTGCGCCAGACGGAGCTCGGCCGCCATGCCGATGGAGACGGCCTCGCCGTGGAGGAGGCCTAGGACCCTCTCCAGGGCGTGCCCCACGGTGTGGCCTACGTTGAGCACGTTTCTGACCCCCCTCTCCTCGAACTCGTCCATCTCCACCACCTGCGCCTTGAGTCTAAGCGACTTGTAGACAGCCTCCTCGACGGCTCCCCCCTCCCGCCTCAGCAGTGCGTCGGCGTTTTCTGCCGTCCAGCGGTAGAACTCCTCGTCCAGCGCCACGCCGTACTTCACCACCTCGGCAAAGGCGGAGCGGTAGACTCTGTCCGGCAGGGTGTCGAGCCACGCGAGGTCGCAGAAGACGGCGGAGGGCTGGTAGAAGACGCCCACTAGGTTTTTGACGGGGCCCCAGTCCACGGCGCCCTTCCCCCCCAACGCCGCGTCCACCATGGCCAGAAGAGTCGTCGGCACCTGCACAAGCCTTATCCCGCGCATGTAGGTCCCCGCCGCGAAGGTGGCCAAGTCTAGAAGCGCCCCGCCGCCCACCGCCAACAACGCAGTGGATCTGTCCGCGCCGGCCTCGGCAAGGAAGCTGTAGAGCCGCGTCAAAGCCTCCAAGCTCTTCACCT